>NZ_JBPNHS010000022.1:0-146428 GCF_054006115.1 Mesoaciditoga sp.
GCCTGGAAAAAGACTCGTAAACATATTCAACTTTCCAATTTTCCTTTTTTGCTATGGAGTTCATAACATTCACAAGTATGCCCTGAGCGCTTCCATTTTTATAGAAAGAAAGAGGTGAGTTATCGTAAATGCCAACTTTAATGGTTAGAGAAAAGGAAAAAGCAAAAAAGGAAACTAATACCACAAAAAACAAAAGCGTCTTTCTCATTGCCCCACCTCTCTCTTATTTTTTTGCGCAGCGTATTATTATCTCACATTATTCTAACAGATTTTGAATAGATAGATATCGCCGAGAGAACATTAAAAATCTAGAAAACAAAAACATTTTCTCCTTGATAGATGAATTTTAATTTCATATATTTTCGTGTCTAAAGGAACAAAAGAGTCGTACTTTTTATGCTGAATTATGATTTGTTTCCTACATTTGTCGACACATAATTAAACTTTGGTGCTCACACACAACAATAGTACATAAATATGATATAATTTATTCAAATAATCGAAAGGAGGAGAGGTTATGAAAAAAAGTTTTATTGTTTTTTTAATTGTTACGTTAACTTTTTTCACACTTTCTCTGGCAACTACCTATATAGTTGGTACCTCAGCGGACTTTCCACCATTTGAGTATGTGCAAAATGGCAAGTACGTTGGCTTTGACATCGATCTTATCAACGAGATAGCCAAAATTGAGGGGTTCAAAATTCAAATAAGGGATATGTCTTTTGATTCTCTTATACCGGCCTTAAGAGCTGGCGTTATAGACATTGCCATAGCTGGAATGACCATAACAAACGAAAGGGAAAAAATAGTCGACTTCTCTGAGCCATATTGGCACGCCGACCAAGATGTTATAGTGAAAAAAGATTCCAAATTCACGGTTACTGTTTTATGTGGAAACCACAAGGTTGGAGTTCAAACAGGAACGACCGGCGATCTCTGGGTAAGTGACAATCTTGTAAAACCAGGATTGTTGAATCCAAACAATGTGAAAAGGTATCAAAGCTTCATATATTCTCTTCAAGCTTTACTTAACGGTTCGGTGGATGCAAATGTGTTGGACAGCCCTGTAGCTGAAAGGTTTGCGAAGATAAAGCCTGTTAAGATCGTGGCAACGCTTGTAACTGGTGAATCTTACGGTATAGCTGTAAAAAAGGGAAACACGGAGCTTTTAAACAAAATAAACAATGGATTGAAAAAATTAGAATCTTCCGGAAAGATGACGCTTCTCATAGATAAATACTTCGGAAAGTGATGAAGTGAGGCCATGCATTTTTTATCATCTTCCATAGCGGTTTTGCTGAATGGAACGTGGGTAACGGTTGAACTGACCGTTACCTCCCTTTTTTTAGGAACCGCCGTAGCCGTGTTTGTAGCATTAGCCGAAGTGTACGGAAATATCTGGATAAAGATCGTGGCAACGGCTTACGAAAGAATCATCAGGAGTATTCCCATCCTTGTGATAATGTTCATAATATTCTTCGGCTTTCCAATTGTCGGGATAAGATTCGATCCATTTGTAGCGGCGATAATTTCGTTGGGTATAAGAAGTTCAGCGTATCAATCACAAATATTCCGTGGTTCTATTCTGGCTGTTTCCAAAGGCCAGATTCTGGCAGCCAAGTCTTTGGGAATGAATGGAAGACAAACTTTCCTTTACATAACATTACCGCAAGCGTTAAGATTTTCAATAGCCCCTTTAACCAACGAATTCACCATTGTATTAAAAGATACTTCCATAGCGTATGCGCTTGGAGTCACGGAATTGCTGAGAGAAGGAACATACATAGTTTCTACCACATATGAACCTCTCCTCATTTACTCGTTGTGCGCGGCAATATATTTCGTCATAACATTCGGAACAAACAAGTTCGTTTCCAGCATAGAAAGAAAATTTTCCATTCCAGGATATGAAATCAGGGGAGTTGAAAGGGCATGAAGCTTTTAGAAGTTAAAAATCTGAAAAAAAGTTTTGGAAAAAAAGAAATTTTAAAGGGTATTTCTTTCAACATGGATAAAAGCGAAACAATAGTCGTTATTGGGCCTTCTGGAACTGGAAAATCAACGATGTTGTCGTGCATAAACATGCTTATCACGCCTGATGGCGGAGAAGTGCTGTTAGAAGGTGAAGATCTTGTTAAGACGAAGAATATAGAAAAGATGCGTCAAAAAATAGGCATGGTGTTTCAAGAATTCAATCTTTTTAATCATTTAACAGTTCTAGATAACGTGAGAATAGGGCCGTGGAAGGTGAAAAAGATTTCAAAAGAAAAGGCAACGGAGATAGCATTAAAAAATTTGAAAAAAGTTGGTCTAGAAGACAGAGTGAATGCGTACCCGGCTGAGCTTTCGGGTGGTCAAAAACAGAGGGTGGGGATCGCTCGCGCGTTGGCGATGGAACCCGATCTTATTCTCTTTGACGAACCAACATCAGCACTTGATCCAGAACTTGTGGGAGAAGTTTTGGAAGTTATGAAAAAACTCGCTCAAGAGGGCATGACTATGCTAATAGTTACACATGAAATGTCTTTTGCCAGAGACATAGCAGATAGGATTATTTTCATGGAAAACGGTTACATAGTTGAAGAAGGCACACCTGACAAGATTCTATTTCATCCAGAAAAAGATAGAACAAAAGAATTTCTTGCCAAATTCAGGAGGGAATGATGAGCCATTTTCTGCATGTATTCATTCAGGGCTTTCCTCTTCTCATTGGAGGGTTGAAATTCACTTTGATATTGGCATCGGTTTCCATAGTAATTGGCTTTATCATAGGAGTTTTTATAGCCATTGAAAGGGTGTACGGTAGAAAAATTTCTTATGGACTTTCAACAGCGTACGTGGAAATAATACGTGGAACGCCTTTGTTGGTACAGCTTTTTATACTTTACTTTTCGCTTCCACAAATAGGAATTCATCTTTCTCCTTTAGCCGCTGCGATCATAAGCTTTTCGTTGAACAGCGGTGCTTATCAAGCCGAATACATAAGAGGAGCTTTGCAAGCCGTCGAAAAAGGGCAAATGAAAGCTGCCCTCTCATTAGGAATGACAAGATGGCAGGCCATAAGAACGGTGATATTGCCCCAAGCGTTGAGAAAGGTTCTTCCATCATGGACGAATGAGTTCGTGTACCTCATCAAATATACCTCACTTGCGTACCTGGTTGGTGTTCCAGAGCTAACGGCACAGGGAGAATTTTTTGCCAGCAGGAATTTTGAGTTCATGAATGTTTTTCTTAGTGTTGCACTGTTGTACCTCATCGTTATCTTTATCATAACGTGGGCATTTTCAGCGGTTGAAAAACGTGTAAGAGTGCCTGGAATTTGAAAAGTGTTAAAATTCATACGTAAGCTTTAGCACTCATATTTTACACGGGAGGTCTGTATCGTATGCCAAAGCCAAGAGTTGCTTTAATTGCCCACGACAAGAAAAAAGTGGACATGATAATGTTTGTAAGGGAAAATATGGAAATATTATCTCAATGCGAATTGTACGCAACTCACACAACAGGTAGCATAATAGAAGACAAACTTAAATTAAAATTAAACAAAGTGCTCTCTGGCCCAATGGGTGGAGATCTACAAATAGGCTCTCTCATAGCGTCTTCTCAAATAGATTTTGTTATATTCCTACGTGATCCGCTTACAGCTCAGCCTCATGAACCAGACGTTTCAGCGCTCTTAAGGGTATGCGACGTCCATAACATTCCACTCGCAACGAATTTGGCAAGCGCCGATGCTTTGATAAAAGAGATCTCTTTGGAGTTAAAAAATTGATCTCCATTTTCATTCCCCAAATCATTTCCAATTCACTTGATGACTTGTACGTCGTTGGAGGCGCAGTTAGAGATTTATTGTTGGGCAGAAAACCTGTAGAATACGATCTCATAACAACTTCGCCCTTAGAAAATATCTCTTTGAAAACCTTTGCACCTTCCAATAATGGAAAAACAGTGGGAATTTACTACAAAGGCGTTAAATACGATGTAACACATTATGAGGATCTTTATGAAGATTTAAAAAGAAGGGATTTCACGATCAACTCCATGGCAATCCCTGTAGAAAAAGATGGAAAGTTAAACACGAAAAACATTGTAGATCCTTGTAATGGAAAGAACGATCTGAAAAACGGTATTTTGAGAACATTTAAAGCTCAAAATCTCTTTCAAGATCCCGTCAGGGTGATAAGGGGACTGCGCTTTATCGCGGAAGAAAACCTGAACATTGATCCTCCAACGCTAATTGCGATGCGAAAAGCCATAAAATACATATCTCAAAGTGCCAAAGAAAGGGTATTTCCACCTTTAGAAAGATTTGTTAATGGAAGGTACTTTTCAAAGGCTTGCAAAATCGCTAAAGAAATAGACATTGAAACGTATCTTTTATTTCCCACAAAAAATTTGGAAAAAGCGGACTCTGTAGAGCCCTTGTGTAGATGGAGTGTTATTTTCTACAAAACACCATCTTTTGAAAGTTTTGTTGAGCGCGTCTTTCCGCCCAAACGGGTTATTCACCAAGTTAGAAGGATGACCTTTCTCGCTTCAAGTGTTGAAAATAATGATTGGGAATGGACCGTAAGAGTAAAAAAGGATGAGCTTCTTTGCTTGATAGAGCTTCTAAAATCTTTTAAAATATCGCATGAAGCTGTTGAAAAGTACGCTCGCAGTGTTCTGAAAATATCACCATTGGATCTTAAAAAAATAGGCATAAGCGGAAAGGATATTGCCAAGGTTATGAAAATGCTGTGGAAGGAAATCTTATCATCAAACCTTTCTAACACGTATGAAATTCTCATAACCGAAGCGAGAAAGTTCAAAAGATGATAGGCTTACTTTGTGTATGAAATGTATGAATATCACAAAAGAACATAAAATGGAAGATAACTTCGAAAATTGGAAAAACCGATCGTTTATTTTTTCGCAAAAATATGTACAAAAATATTAAAAAGTTTTAAGTTCAGTTGACATGTTAAGACAAATGGTGATATAATTTTACAAACGAGTGGAGAGAATAAGAGAAACCACCCAAAGTGATTGGTGTGGTTTCTTTTTTGATAACAGACATAATATGGGAGGCGTAAAAAATGGGAAAAGAGCTTTTCTTAACACACTGGTTGGGAAGAAATGATGAATACAGATTGCCACCAAAGATGCTTTTTGGCTTCAACACCATTGAAAAGAGCGGAGAAGTAGCGGAAGAAATAGCTAAAAACAAGGATGTGATCGTCATAACGGATAAAGCGTTGTACGATCTTGGACTTATAGAAGGACTTATAAATTCACTCAAGGCACATGGCTTTAAAATCGACGTGTACGCGCCAGATGCCATCGAGCCCACTTTGGATCAAGTACATAAAGTCATAGAAGAAGCCTCAAAAAAAGATTATGGTCTGATAATAGGTATAGGTGGTGGAAGCAGTTTAGACAGAGCAAAAATGGCGGCATGTTTTGCCGGTAGAGATGAAAAAATAGATGATTACCTCGCACCAAGCACAAAACCGTTGCCCCCTTCAAAACCTAAAATGCTTATACCAACAACTTCGGGCACCGGTAGCGAAGTTTCTAACACGGCGGTTGTCATAGTTCCTGAAAAATACGTTGGAACGGCCAAAACGTGGATAACAGGTGACCCCGTGTTGGCTGAATACGCTTTAATAGATCCAGCCCTCATGTTAAAATTACCTCCGCGTGTAACAGCCAACACTGGGTTTGACGCTTTAAGCCATTGCGCTGAAGGTGTTATTTCCAAACAAGCGAATCCATTCTCCGACGCTTTGGCACTTCAAGGGATAAAGCTAATGGCGGAAAATATAAGGGCCGCGTACCACGAAGGTGAAAATCTTGAAGCGAGATGGAACATGGCCATGTCTGCGGCGTTAGGTGGCATTGTTATAAGCTTCCCATGGGTGGCCGGACCAGCAACGCTGGGTCATGCGGCATCGGAAGGCATATCTCCAAAGTATAACGTCCCACACGGAGCGGCGTGTGGAGTTCTGCTTCCATACGTTTACTGGTTTAACTTTTCAAGTGATTACGCCCAAAGAAAGCTTGCTCTCATAGCTCAAGCAATGGGAGTGGATACATCGTACATGTCAACCGAAGAAGCTGCTGAGGCTGCGATTGAGGCAACTTTTGATCTCATGGAAGATGTGGATATGCCAACAGATTTAAAGTCATATGGAATGAAGAAGGAAGATATTCCAACGGTGGCAAAATACATTTTGGAAAGATCAGAAAAGATGTATTCAATGTCGGCCTTCAATCCCAGAAAAGCCACTCAAGAGAATCTTGAAGAGTTCTTTGAAGTTGCATACGAAGGAAGAGAAGCGTTGGAAAAACGACTCTCAAAAAGGCATTGGAAGTGAATTATATGGGAGAAATGAACGGTTACAACGGTAAAATTTTAAGGATAGATCTTTCAAACAAAAAATCATGGACGGAAAACATAAAAGAAGAAGACGCAAAAATGTATTTAGGTGGGGCGGGATTGGCGGCAAAAATTTTGTACGAAGAGCTCGAAAAAGGAGTGGAGCCATTATCTGAAAAAAACAAGCTTATCTTCGCTACAGGTCCATTAACCGCCACGGCGGCCCCTGGGTCGGGAAGCGTTGATCTTTGCTTCAAATCTCCATTAACCGGCATATGGGGAGAATCAAGAAGTGGAAGCGATTGGGGACCTATGCTAAGGAAGGCTGGATATGATATGATAATAGTGGAGGGTAAAGCTGATCATCCACTTTACGTTACAGTAGACGAGAATGAAGTTAAATTTTCAGATGCGCATGAATTAATTGGAAAAACTTCGTACGAAAAGACCTCTTTGTTAAAAGAAAAACTGGGTGAGGATTTTGAGATAGCCTCCATAGGACCTGCAGGTGAAAAAGAAGTGCTTTACGCAAGTGTAATGTTTGGAGATGGTTCACGCGCAGCCGGTAGAACAGGTGCGGGAGCGGTAATGGGTTCTAAAAATCTGATTGCCGTAGCCGTGCGTGGAAACAAAAGGATTCCGATAGCGCATCGTGACGAATTTTACAAAGCGTGCAGAGACTCCTCTAGAAAATTGCTAAATCCTGACAATCTTGGAATGAAAACAGATGGTACAACTGGTGATCTCGGCAAATGTGATGATGCTGGGGATTGGCCAACAAAAAATTGGAGAGCAAATTCGTGGGGAAAAGGCGAAAAACTCTACGAACACTTTAAAACGCACAACTTAGTTGCTTCACATGGATGCTACAAAGGATGTATCCTCTTTTGCGGGAGAATTGCAAAAGTGGATTCCGGGAAGTGGAAGACGCCAATTCATGAGGGGAGTGAATATGAATCGATTTCCGCTTTTACAGCTTTCATAATGAATGACGACATGGATGCCGCCGTCCACGCTTCTTACCTTTGCAACGCTTACGGACTTGATACGATTTCTACGGGCGCAGCTATAGCCTTTGCGATGGATTGTTACGAAAAAGGGCTGCTTACAAAAGACGAACTTGACGGACTCGATATGAAATGGGGAAACATGGATGCCGCGGTTGAATTGATAAAGAAGATTGCCAGGCGCGAGGGAATAGGAGATCTTTTGGCCGATGGCGTTATGAGAGCGGCGCGAAAAGTCGGAAAAGGTGCGGATGAAATGGCGATTCACGTTAAAGGTTTGGAAGGCGCCGCTCACGATCCGCGTTCTGGAAAAGCGTTGGCTCTTACTTACGGTGCAAGCAACATAGGCATGAGTCATATACACCCTATTGAAGGAATGGCTTACGATGCTTATAAAGTTGACTTTGGGCTGATTCCTTATGGATTGCGAGATCCAAATGAAATTGATAGGTTCGATGAGAAGGGAAAAGGAAAGGCTTCTAAAATTCTTCATGACTTTGGAATAATACCAGACGTAATAGGACTGTGCAAATTCTACATCTACGCTGGGCTTACACCAGACGACATTGCCACTCAACTTTCATATCTCACTGGATGGAATATCGATGGAAAAGAACTTTTGAAAATAGGCGAAAGGATATACAACCTTCAACGCATGTTCAACGTCAGGGAAGGAATCACGAGAAAAGACGATCAACTTCCCGAAAGGGTAAAGAGCTTACCGGAATTTGGAAAGTACGCTAAAGTTCCTGAAAGTGCGATAAAGAATTACGACATGATGTTGGAAGAATACTACGAAGCAAGAGGCTGGGACAAAGATGGAATTCCCACAAGGGAAAAACTAAAAGAACTGGATTTAGAATGGACATTCTAAGGTCTTATAAAAAATTGCCCAATGGGCAAAAAAACAATGGAGGTGGTTTTTGTGTGGCGTAAATTGGTAGTGTTGAGTTTGGCAGTGGTATTTCTCATGTCTTTTGCCATCGCAGCGCCAATAACGATTCATTTTTGGCACGCGATGAACGGACCGTTAGGAGAAATGGTTCAAAAGCTCGTGACCGAATTCAATAAAACGCACCCCAATATAATTGTAAAAGCTGACTACGCGGGTTCATACAGCGAAACGTTAAGTAAGACCATCGCAGCAGTCAAGGGTGGAAATCCACCAGACATAGTCCAAATATACGATATCGGTACGCAAATGATGAAAGATAGCGGAGTAATTATTCCAATCCAAAAGTTCATAGATGAAGACAAAACTTTTGATGTCAACACGTTGGTTCCACAAGTGCGTGGATATTACACAATTGGTGGAAAGCTCTACAGCATGCCATTTAACTCCTCCAACCCGGTTATTTACTACAACAAAACGTTATTCAAAAAAGCCGGTTTAGATCCAAATAATCCTCCTACAACTTGGAAAGAATTTGAAAAAGTGGCAAGAAAGCTTACGATAAAGAAAGATGGAAAGACGATCCAATACGGTTTCACTTCTGGATTGATTGGATGGTTCTTTGAGCAGTACATGGCTGTTCAAAACGCTTTGATGTTCAACAATGGAAATGGAAGAATAAAGAGAGCAACAAAAGCTATCTTCGATAGCCCGGCTGGCTTGAGAATATTCAACTTCTGGAACAACATGATTCAAGAAGGAATAATGATAAACGGTGGCCCTGGATGGGATAACGCTAACGCCATCTTCGCATCTCAAAAAGCCGCTATGTTGCTTGATTCTACATCCGATGTTGGAATGATGCTTCAACAGGCAAAAGAAGGACACTTTGAATTGGGCGTTATGGCTCTTCCACATCCAGCTGATGTGCCTTACGGCGGTGTCATAATAGGTGGAGCAAGCTTGTGGATGATAAACACTCACAATCCGGCAAAAGAACAGGCTGCATGGACCTTCTTGAAATGGCTTGAACAAACTCCACAACAGGTTCAGTGGAGCGAAGGAACGGGTTACTTCCCAATAAACAAAAATGCCATAACCAAAATGATGTATCATGGCTTCTACGCCAAATACCCTCAATACCTTACAACAGTTTTCCAGCTTCTCATGTCTAACGTTACTTACGCAACAAGGGGCGGAGTTTGTGGTGTCTTCCCGAAAGTTAGAGCAACCATTGAAGAAGCTCTTTCCAAAGTGTTTAACCACACCATGACGCCGGCTCAGGCGCTCAAATGGGCTCAAGATCAGGCAAATGAAGCTATAGAACAATACAACTCGCTTTATCAATGATTTAAAAAGCAGGGTAGAGCCTCTACCCTGCTTTTATTCTTAAAGTCGCTGAGAGGTGATGAATTTGTCAAGGAAGCTAGTACCTTACTTTTTACTGATCCCAACTCTTCTCATCATAGGGCTGTTCATATACTATCCAGCCGTCTTAACGTTGAAAAACAGTCTCTACAGGGTAAGCCCATTTGGCAATAGAGTTTTTTTTGTAGGAGCAAAAAATTTTGAAGCGCTTCTCCATTCTCCAAGTTATCAGCAGGAAGCGTGGACAACTCTTATATTTGTTGTTGTGAGTATAACCTTAGGATTGATAATTTCTCTGCTTTTCTCATTAGTTCTAAATGAGAAAGTGCCAGGCGTGGGAATATTCAGGACAATTGTTTTCTCGCCATACGCCGTTTCTCCAGCGATCGCTGGAATGCTATGGTCATTTTTGTTAAACCCAGTTGTTGGATACGTTAGTTACGCATTTTTGAAAATGTTTGGCGTTCAAAGCCATTGGTTAACCACATATCCTTCTGCCTTGATAGCCATAATAATCGCAACCATATGGCAGAATTTAGGATTCAATATAATATTCTTCCTTTCTGGACTTCAGGGCATCCCAGATAGCTATTATGAAGCAGCTAAGATAGATGGCGCTGGATCCGTAAGAAGGTTTTTCAGCATAACGCTTCCATTGCTTTCGCCTATAACTTTTTACCTTGCCATTATGGATATAATTTTTACCATGTTCTCATCTTTTGGAATAATAGACATAATGACGCAAGGTGGTCCTGGAAATTCAACAACCACCTTCATATACCGCTTATATAGAGATGGCTTTATCTATTTCAACAGTGGAATGGCTTCTGCCGAGTCCATGATTCTTATTTTGATAATGGGTGTTGTAACGTTTATCTATTTCAAATTCGTGCAAAGAGTGGTGCATTACAGATGAGAAAGAGTACAAAAAAGAAAGTAAGAGTGATTGTAATAGAAATTTTGCTGGTTGCGATAGCCTTGATAGTGCTTTTACCCATATTACTTGCTTTGAGCATGAGCTTGAAGAGTCCTGGAGAAGTTTTTTCTTTTCCACCCACGCTTCTTCCTCACAAGCTGTACTTTCAAAATTACATAGAAGTTTTCAAAAAAGTCAACATGGGAAGATTCTTGCTTAACAGTTTGATAATAGCCTCAATAATAACGGTTGGAAAGACCATATTCGGAATATTTGCGGGTTTTGCCTTCGCAAATTTCAAATTTAAGGGTTCTAATTTGCTATTTGCCATATTGTTCATGACACTTTTCATGCCCGCCGAGTTGCTCTTGGTTGTGCCTTTGTTCAACTTGATGAGGATTTTTCATTGGGTCAACACTTACTGGGCCTTGACGGTTCCGTTTTTGGCAAGTGCGACATCAACGTTTTTAATGAGACAGCATTTCATGACAATTCCGAAAGATCTTGAAGACGCCGCAAGAATAGATGGAGCCACTTCGATGAAATTCCTGTTCCACATCTTAATTCCAATTTCAAAATCCATGATAGGAGCAGTCGCAGCGATAAACTTCGTTTACGCTTGGAATCTTTATTTGTGGCCATTGGTTGTAACCAACAGCAACGATATGAAAACTGTTCAAATAGGACTTAAGATGTTGATGAGCAATCAGTCCAATAACAATTGGGGAATAATAATGGCTGGAACTTTGATCGCGTTGGCACCAACTTTGTTGCTGTTCTTCTTTGTACAGAAGTTGTTCGTAAAGGGATTGGCTTCGAGCGGATTAAAAGAGTGATAAAATGGCACATATTTCTTTAATTTCATGGAATGTTAACGGCATAAGGGCCGCGCATAGGAAAGGTCTAATCGATTTCATTCAAAAGACCAAAGCAGATGTGTTTTGCTTTCAAGAAATTAAAGCGGATGCACAAAGTATTCCAGAAGACGTTATGAATCTCGAAGATTATGAGAAATTTTTCTACTCTGCTAAGAAAAAAGGATATGCCGGCACGGCCATCTTGACGAAGTTAAAACCGCTAAACGTCGTTTATGGCATAGGAAATGAGATCTTTGATGACGAAGGAAGAGCCATAACTATTGAATTTGAAGATTTTTTTCTTGTAAATGCTTATTTTCCCAACTCTCAACACGGTTTGAAGCGATTGGATTTCAAACTCAAATTCGATAGAGAAATACAGGAACATTTAAACAAATTAAAAGCAAAAAAAGACGTGGTGTTGTGTGGCGATTTCAACGTGGCACACAAAGAAATAGATATAGCGAATCCAAAGCAAAACGAAGGTAATGCCGGTTTTACGCCAGAAGAAAGAGAATGGATGAGCGAATTCTTAAGCGATGGTTATGTGGATACTTTCCGAATGTTCACAAAAGATGGCGGACATTATACTTGGTGGACTTACAGATTTAAAGCACGTGAAAGAAACATAGGATGGAGAATAGATTATTTCGTGGTGAATGAAAAAATGAAGGAGAGGGTAAAGCGAAGCGTTATACTTTCAGACGTTTTGGGTTCAGATCATGCTCCAATCCAACTTGAAATGAAAATTTAAAGTTCACCTTTAAGGTGAACTTATTTTTTTGTATTTTGGTATATGTGAACATTACGAAAAACATTTTCTTTTTGAGGACGATCAAAATGTGTTTATTCTTTTTTTATCCTTACAATTTAGGAGCGCCCGGTTTCATCATCACCATGCCTTTTTCAAATTCGTATCTTTAATTTATGAGTTAAAACACCCCTTTCCTATCATTTTGTGAGATGCTTTTATCGAGAAGTCATCGAGGGCTTATTAATTCTATTCACTTCACCTTTTGAATGGAATTTGGACCGGATGCCGTTTACGTTTCTGCTTCTTTCTAACTTCTTCAGATTTATTTTTGAATAATCTTCATACATTCATGTTTTGCGATAATTATCGTGACTATAATCACTATTAATCTCCTTTCTTCTTGTTAAAATGCTAAAAATCCTGGAAAAGGAGGTAGAAAAATTGACTACGTTGATTTTAGTAATAATAGCTGGTGGGTTCTTTGGTTTTTCAATCTTCAAAAGCAAAGAAAAAACCAAAGAAAGTTTGAAGATTTCGAAAAACCTGATGGCAACAACTTTTGTTGAGGTAATAGGAGTGATGGCTTTAGTAGGATGGGTTCTAGCTATGCTTCCTCCGTCTCTCATTAAACAGTGGCTTGGTAATTCTAACGGAATTATCAGTATTTTACTTTCAGCAACCATTGGAACGGTTACGATTATACCCGCCTTTATCGCTTTTCCACTTTCCGAATCATTACTTAAAAGTGGAGCGTCTATAGCGGCAATAGCCGCTTTCATAACAACGCTAACAATGGTAGGTTTCGCAACTATGCCGATAGAGTTCAAATTCTTTGGAAAGAAATTTACTTTACACAGATTATGGATAAGTTTCTTGGCGGCAATTCTCATTGCGCTCTTAATGGGGGTGATATTAGGATGAAGAAACTCAAGAATATTATTAAAAATAACAAGCTCATATTCTTAAGTATTTTACTTTATGCGATAACTTTTTTCGTGTCCCCTCACATATTCTTCAGGAGCTTGGAAATAACAAAAGGCTTTCTCATACAAATGCTGGAGATTTTACCGCCCATATTTGTCATTTCTTCGTTAATAATGGTATGGATTCCAACAGAAGTTATAACAAAAGCTTTTGGAAAGGGATCTGGATTTAAAGGAAAGCTTTTATCTGTGCTCATTGGAGGGTTTTCAGCTGGTCCAATATACGCTGCTTTTCCAGTTGCTCAGTCCCTCTTTTACAAAGGAGCCAGTGTGGAAAACACTGTTATCATATTGAGTTCTTGGGCTGTCATAAAGTTTACCATGTTCATGGTCGAATCTAGCTTCTTGGGCATAACTTTTGCATCCACAAGGTACATGTTGACTGTGCCATTCATAATAATCATGGGATATATCATGGGAAAATTGGTAAGCAGAGAAGATGTCCTAAAAGAACTAAACAACAGGAAAGTCGAATATAAATCTGTAAAAGATGTTTTGAGAGAGCTACCAAATATGAACTGCGGTGCTTGTGGATATAAGTCCTGTCAAGACTTTGCCGAGGGTGTCATGAGAGGGGAAGTCGTGATAGACGACTGTGCTATAAGAAAGCGGGCGAAGAAAACTTCCTCTGGTCTTCAAGAAAGCCATCAAGAGGAGTGAGGATTACTTCGATAAAAAGGCGGACATTATTTTATCCGCCTTTTTATTTGTTTTAACAAAACAAAAAATCAACAAGCACTTTTACGTGATGACGATCAACGATCTTTATCATCTTTTTATCCTCAAGAATTTTGAACTTTCTTGATACTACTTCTCTTACGCTGCCAATATCACTTGCTATTTTCTGCTTTGATTCAAAATAAACGATCGAGGATTTTTGTTTTTGACGTAAGAGACAAAGATACCTCATCAATTTCTCTTCAACAGATTTTATAAGTAATAATTCTATCACGTTTGAAAGATTAAACACCTTATTCCCTATTTCATTCAAATAAGATTTCATGAATCCTTCATTTTCGAAAAGTTCTAAAATAATTTCGTAAGGAACTTCCAAAATCTCAGAATCCTCCATGCTTATTATGTAAGATGGGTAATTTTTGAACGCAAATATAAGGCTCTCTCCAAAAGTTTCATTTTTTCTCACATGTCTCAGAATTTGCTCATTACCATTTGTGAAATACTTTACAACCTTAAGAGAACCGTTTAAAACAACACTTACATGTTTTATCTTTTCTCGAGGAGAATGAAGAACATCACCTTTTCTGATATACAGCAGCATACTTTTTTTTCTTAACCTTTTCTCCTCAAATTCATTTAATTTTCTAAAGATCCTAACATCTGTAATCTTTGATGACATTTTTACTTATGCGCTGACAGAATTATCATATGATGCTTCCCACGCCCCTTGTTTTTACTCAACCATTTACGGCGAATTATATCATACTTTGAAGATAAGGGTATATGGCACTACTTTGGTCCATCATTTTTAATCTTTGTATCAACGAAAAATTCAGGTGTCCTCGAAAGTCAAAATTCTATCCTGTTAATGGCCAACTTCACATCTCCTATTGGAGCATCTAAGGTGGAACTTAGCGTTTTAACCTTCATCTTCAAAAAATCAGCTATGGTTTGCATCAAAAGTGCGCTCTTAGTTACACCACCTACCACATAGATTTCATCTTTTAACGGTATTGAGGCCTCTTTTGCGGTTTGTACGTTTAGCCTCAAAGATTCCGCCAATGACTCCAAAAAAGCCCTGTAAATATGAGCGCGTGTAGTTGAAAGGGTCAAACCGGTGATCTTTCCTCTCAGGTTCGGATCCCATAAAGGTGCCCTTTCTCCCATGAAGTAAGGCTCTACTTTCACGCCTTCTGCGCCAGCCGGGACTTTTCTTGCCTCTTCTTCCAGCTCTTGCAACGTTTGATCCGGCGCAAATTCTTTCCTAAACCATTCAAGAATTGCTCCTGCTGTCGTGGCACCGCCAAACGAATAGATGTTTTTCAAGGGTTCAATCACGTAAGGCATGTTGACCATCTTTGGGGTAAGATATCTGCCGTCATGAATGGTTCCCCAACACATCGACGTTCCTATCATAGCCACGTGATCTCCGCTTTTTTCCACGCCCGCGGCATAAGTGGCGACCGCTGCGTCTATTCCGCCAGACACAATAGGAGTTCCTTCTTTCAAACTAAGAACTGAAGCGAATTCGGCGTTAAGCTTTCCAACAACGGCATTCGAGGGAAGTATTCTGTCCGGGAAAAGATGACGCGGTATTTCCATTTCTTTGAGAAGCTCCTCGGACCAGTTCCTTTTTTTGAGATCGAATACACCTCCAATGTTTCCGGCAGAGGAATAGTCAATCGCTATTTCGCCGGTGAGCTTGTATATCACGTAATCCTTCGGCGTTAATAAAAGTTTGAACTTTTTCCAGTCAGGATGGTGATTTTTCAACCACAGTATCTTTGTGAATCCAAAGTATGGATCGACGTAATTTCCCGTTATTTCAAAGAGCTTTTCAACCCCTATATGGTCTTTAACCCATTCCGTTTCTTGGGTGGCACGCTTGTCCATCCAAATGAGAGCGGGGCCAAGTGGTTCCATCGTGCTATCAAGGGGCACTCCAGAACCTCCGTAAAGTCCACTGACGCACACCGCCTCTATGTCCCTTACATTAGCTTTATTTACCGCCTCGCTTAACGCTTGAGTAAAACCTTTCAACCACACTTCCGCTCTCTGTTCGGCGAAAAGCGGTTTAGGCATATCCACACCGTAATGCGCCGTCGCTTCGGCGATGATGTTTAAATTCTCATCCGTTATAATCGCTTTTGTAGAACTAGTTCCAATATCCACACCGGCGAAGTATCTCATTCTTTACCTCCGTAAATTTTGTAATCTATACCGGCGATTTTACAAAAGTCCACCAATTCTTCCACGTAATTACCATAAACACCATGAGTGTGATTTGAATCGTAAGTGGAAAGGAATTCTTGGGCATCAACCTTCAGCCTTGCAAAAGCGTGAGGCCACTCCACCTGCGTGGCTCTTGCCTTTTCTTCGTTCTTTTTCTCTCCAAAATCCATGAACTCAGCGGGTAAAATCGCCATCCAATACTTTCCGTTCTTTCTCGCAAGACGCGCAAGTGTAACCTCTCCTGGTGCGGCGATATGCCTTACAGATGCGCCACCAGCGGGGAAGTAGAAACCTTCTGGATAGAATTCAACCTTTTTCAGGTTTTCTTGCGGATCGAATGATTTGCCGGCAAAATAAGTTGCATGCTCACCGGAATTGCAAAGATCAAAGAAGTTATCTTCCGCATCGTAATGGCGAACATCGGCAAAAAGAACGGGCGTTCTTGCTATGAGCTTGAATATCTGCATTGTGAGAGCCCCATCAGAATCCGCTTCCGTCGCCAGGACGAAAGGTTCGTGTTCTCCTTCCCAATCATACGGATCGTTCATGAAAGCTTCCGCCACATCCATGGTAACAAAATTGTCCGTCAATTCCGGTTGCCCTTTAATCCCAGCGAAATCCAACTCGTTGTTTTCTATGATACGTTGTATGGCATGATAGCTCTTTATCTGCGTTTTAAGCTTTTCCGGAGTAAGCTGCTTTCCATCGTAATGAATTTTCTTTGCCATTTTCTCAAGCCACTTCAATCCCTCTTGAGCACGGGATTCTTCAACCTTTTCGGACAGCCTTATAACTTCGTATTGATCTATATGTTCAACGTCTATACCAAAAATGGAATTCCAAAGGTCAACGTTCGGAACGGTTGTGTACATTCCCATAGGCCTTCCACCTATCACGCCGTACCTTTGTCCTTTTAAAGAATTGAAAGCCGATGCGGCTCTCACAAAAGACATGACCTTTTTCAGAACGTTTTCATCGTTGATATCTCCCCATAACCTTTTGTGAACAACGCCAGTTTGATCCAACGCTCCAGCGGCTGCAAGCATTCCAACCATTCCAGGATACTGTGGATTTATGTTGCCAAAAAGGAGAAAAGGTGATGGTGCGAATTTGCTTGCTATCACGGAAAAATGTGGAAAAGCCCAAACGGAGTAATTGAATATCGTCAATTCGGCTCCTCTTTCCCTCAATTTCAAGGCTTCCCTTTTGGCAAGTGAAGGCTTAGAAATTATCTCATCAGCCTCTATCATTTCAACTTCATTTGTGTCTTTTAAAGCTTCCACTATCGCTTTTTGGAATTTTTTGTTTATTTCCAACAACTCATCGTTAACGTTTTTCCTCCCATCAGAAAAGGTCATTATTCCGACTTTTATCTTCTCCATGATCCTCTCACCTCTTTGCGTTCTTTATGTTTTAAACTATGCAATTCAACCTGTGCGTCAATGTTACGAAACATTTCAAAAAGGGATTAAACCTCACCCTCGAAGTACTTGTCAGAATATATGAGCTCGCCATCTGAAGATTCAAAATATGAGGTTGAAAGGCACAGGACGTGCCGGGAAAGCGAAGCACTCATGGATGAGTGTCTGAACGTGCCTCATATTTTGAATTGAAAGGCGGAAAAAAGAGCGAATCCGTTCTGACAGGACTTCAAAAGAAATCACCTTGTCCGCTTGGAAAGCGGGTTTTAAATCAAAAAGTGTTGTCAAGTGTTTCCCATATTTTTTATAAATAATTTTTGTAATGTCTCTTACAATACTTTCCGTAAAGTTCACACACAACATGAGTATGCAAAATACTTTTTTACTCTTCATGTTTTCCACTTCAATCCCACTTCATTTAAAACTTTGCTTATTTTTTCTTTGTAAATTCTTGCTTCATCTTCTTCCAGATCTAGAAGTGGTGTTCTAACCCCCCCAACTTTTACACCTCTCCATTCTAAAGCGGCTTTCAAAAGTGGAATACTGGCTCCATCACCAAGGGCCAACGATAATTTTGTGAGTTTCCTTTGATATTCTTTTGCTTGAGAATATTTTCCGGCTTTAAAGGACTTCCAAACTTCAACGAAAAATTCTGGAAAAACCGTTGCCGGCCCAGAAACACAACCTTTTCCTCCAGCAAAAAGCACGGAGGCAAAAGCCCTGTCGTAACCTGTTAACACCGAAAAATCATCTGGAGTATCATTTATGAGAGATAACACATGAGAAAAATTTCCGCTACTGTCTTTAACTCCCATGATGTTCGAATATTTTTCATGCAAATCAGTGGCAATTCGTGGGGTAATCCAATTGTTAGTCAAAGACGGAATGTTGTAAAGGTACATGGGAATATCATGAAATTTTTCCCCTATTTTGGCGTAAAAATTTTCCATCTCTCTTTCCCCAATTCTGTAATAAAAAGGTGTCACTACACCCACTCCATGAGCGCCGTTTTTTTGAGCATGCTCAACCAACGCAAGTACCTCTTTTAGTCTCATTGCCCCACAATGAGCGATGACTTTCACCCTTCCATTAGCTGCCCTAAGAAAAGCTTCAAGGACGCGCCTTCTTTCATCTATACTCATTAACAATCCTTCAGATGTCGTACCGTTAACAAAAAGGCCATTTACCCCTTTTTCAACGAGAAAATCGACGTAAGGTGGAATGGCTTCAAAATCGATTCTACCTCCATTCTTGGACATGGGAGTTACCACGGCCGTTACAACACCTTCAAGCATTGCCTTCACCTCTTATATGTTTTAAAATTTCATTTAGATTTGCACGAGCGTCAATGAAATTCACCCTATTTTTTGTAAAAAAAACGTGAATGTTTTCCGAGTCGACTAAAATGCAAGGATATGAATATTCTCCATTCCCCATAAGCACATTTATGGGCTTAGACCATGAAAACCCGTCACGTGATACCGAAATGTCAATCCTATTTCTGAAAAACTCTGAATGATTGTAGGCTAACAAAAAAATTTTCTTTTCTTTGATTTTGACAAGGGAAATACCACTGTTTGGATTAGGAACATCCATTTTTGATGAGGAAATCCAGCTTAAACCTTGATTAAACGAGAGAGAATAGTACATTCTTCCCATCTTTGTTCTACTCAGCATTAGCAAAGTACCGTTATCAAGTTCCACCACATTAGGCTGTATTACGCCTTTAACTGTCGTATCACCATATAAATTCCATTTGTTGCCGTTTTTTTCTGAAATCAACACCATTGGAAACCACTCTTTTTCGTCATAAATTGGTATCAAATATCTTCCATTTGATAATTTAATAGGCTTCGATTTAGTCATTAACCCTCGTTGTTCACTTATAATTTCAATATCAGACCAACTTTTTCCATCATCTTTCGAGATTTTTCTGGCAATTACCGCACTTTTCCAGCTCTTTTCGGGCAGTATTACAAATAAAAGCCAGATTTCATTTCTGTTTGGTAATTTCCAAAGTACTGGGTTGCCCAAACCTAATCCTGGAAGCTTAACAACAGCTTTTGGGGCATTCCACTTACCATTTTCAAATGTAGATGAATATATAACGCTGTCTGGTGCCGTTTCATAGGATGCGGAGTACCACACGGCCACAATCCTGTTTTCAACTTGTTCTACACTTATTGAATGATGCATTGGAGGGTAAAGCTCCCGTTGCAATACATTCGATAAAGTAAACGAATTCTTCATCATCCTTTTATCCCCGTCATCATGATGCCTTTAACAAAGTATCGCTGCAAGAATAAAAATATCGCTACTGCCGGAATAGTTGCCATCAAAGCGGCGGCCATAGCCGGCCCATATTGAGGAGCAGATCCGCTGACTCCACTTTGTCCTCCAAAGAATTGCGCAATTCCCACAGGCAAGGTTCGCGAAGCATCTGAACTTACAGATACCAATGGCCATAAGAAGCTTGTCCAATTACTCATAAATGTGATAATGGCCACCGCACTAATAGACGGCCTCGCAAGAGGAAGCATTATTGACCACCATATCCTAAAACTTCCCGCGCCATCGACTATGGCAGCATCTAAAAGATCCTGAGGCACGCTTTTGAAAAAGCTCGTTAGTATG
Source organism: Mesoaciditoga sp. (assembly GCF_054006115.1). Taxonomy (NCBI): domain Bacteria; kingdom Thermotogati; phylum Thermotogota; class Thermotogae; order Mesoaciditogales; family Mesoaciditogaceae; genus Mesoaciditoga; species Mesoaciditoga sp. Next base: position 20,104 of record NZ_JBPNHS010000022.1, read on the forward strand.
AAAACTCCCGTTACGTTTCCAGTTGTTGGCAAAATAAGAGCTATCAATGTATTTAAGAGATTCATGTTTGCAAACATAAGATACAGAGGCACTATTGTTACTTGAATGGGAACCATGAGCATGGATATTATGATGGAGTAAAGCACTTTATTACCTCGAAATTTCATTCTCGCAAAGGCAAACGCCGCAAGCGAATCTATAAAAATCACTATGATCATCGCCACCACAGCTGAAATTACGCTGTTAAAAGTCCAACGGGCAAAATTGAATTTACTTAAAACGTAAGAAAAATTGGACCACGTTGGATGCAAAGGTACCCACTGAGGAGGATAACTCAATATCTCCCCTTCCGGCTTAAAGGCGCTAACAGTCATCCAGAGAATGGGAAAGAAAGACGTGATGATACATAAAATCAGGAGAAAATACAGTAAAAGCCTTATTAAACGTTTCTTCCCTCTATTTTTCAATTTTCATCACCAAACCTCTTCAAGAATTTCTTCTCTATAAGTATGAAGACAACCAGGAACATGAATATCACGTACGCTATTGCTGAACCGTATCCCAATCTGTAGTACTGGAAAGATTGAACGTACATGTACTGAACGACTGTAAGCGTTGCCATAGAAGGTCCTCCACCAGTCATGACGTAAACTTGGGCGAAAACTTGAAATGTGTTTATAAGTGTTAGCATGATCACCACAATTGTAGTAGGAGTTAATAGGGGAAGAGTTACATTCCAAAATACTTGCCAACTGGATGCCCCATCTATGCGAGCCGCTTCTTTTAATTCATTTGGAATATCTTGAAGCCCTGCAAGAAATAATATCATGTTAAAGCCTATGGTCCACCACACTGTTGCGATAGCCACGGCAGGCATTGCCCAATTTATACTCGATAGCCAAGCGATTGGTTTTATGCCTAAAAAACCCAAATAATAATTTAGAATTCCAAAGTGGGCATCGAATATCCATAACCAGATAACTCCAACAACGGTTGACATAATCACGTAAGGCATGAAAACGAATGTTCGTGCTACTGTTCTTCCTTTTAATGGTTGATCGACAAGCATGGCAATTAGCAAACCACCTATTACCAATGATGGGACTGTTAACAACATGAAATACAAAGTGTTTACCAGACTCTTTATGAAATTTGGATCCTTGAAGAGTTCTACAAAATTGTTGAAACCAACGAATTTTGCCTGCCCAACTATATTCCATCTTGTAAGACTCACAAAAAATCCCGCTATTGAAGGACCAAATCTGAAAGCAAAAAACGCTACAAGATACGGAATTAAAAACAAATACGGCACCCATTTGTAAGATTTCTTTTTGCTCTTCATCTCTTTCCCCCGTTCACTTCATATTAAAAGTTATTTCCAGAAGCCACATCGTGGCTTCTGGAAATAAAGCGATTATTGAGCGAGTATCATGTTTATTTGTTGATTCATCCACTTCATGACGGACATTATATTTTGATTTCTCACAAGAATATTTTGCCCGGCAACGACAATTGGACTTACCGAAGCGGAAGAAAAGACCTGTGATTCCTTAGGTATCCTTGGAAGCATGGCAACGTATTCTGCTTCTTTAAGAAATCCGTTACGCCCCACAAGGCTCGAGGCGTACTTTCTTGCCGAATTGTACGCCGGTATGTTGCCAGAAAGTGCCCATTTATCTGAATGTTTTATCAACCAGATGACGAAGTCCTCCGCCGCTTTCATATGAGCCTTGTCCTGATGAACCGGTATTGTCAAGACATGACCACTTCCCCAAACGGCTTTATGAGCAAATACCTGCGGTACCGGGAATGTTCCCCATTCCAATCCTTTTTGCGCTTTCATCGCCGGTATTTCCCACGGACCATCCTCAAGCATTGCGGTTTTTCCAATTAAGAAATCTTGAAGTGGGCTGTTGGCTCCCACCGGAGCTACATGGTATTTGAAGAACAGATCTTGCAGCCATTTCCATGCTTTTTCTCCAGCTTGCAACGGGTAGCCGATCTTATTCATTGAAGGATTGAGGAAATTGTATCCTTCCTGTCTTAAAAGCTCATACCATTCCAAAAATCCGTGCCAATTCAAAGAATAAAGCGCTATTCCATATTGGACAATGTTATTTGGATCAAAACCAGCTTCACCAGGATGCTTTCCATTCTTGTCAACCGTGAGTTTAATGGCCATGTTTAAAAATTCCTTGCCACTTATCCAACCCGTTGGAGGAGTGATGCCCGCCTTTTCGAAGAGTTTTTTGTTGTAATATATGGAATTCATGTGTAAATCAAGCGGAAACGCGTATTGTTTTCCATTGTAAAAAGTTCCATTCCACGCTGCAGGGGCAAAATCTTTTGCGCTAAAGCCGGCTGCTTGCAACACATCAGAAATAGGAGTAAGCAATCCGTAGGAAGCAAATTCAGGAACATCGGGACCGTGCATTGCCAAAATATTTGGAGATTGCCCGCCTCTAGAAGAGACTAAAAATTTCGTGAAAAGAGGCGTCCACTGCATTGTGGTCAAAGTTACATGGACATTGGGATGCGTACTGTTGTATTCCGCAACAAGTTGACGCATGACATTTCCATCCGGACCTGTCCAACCTCCCCAGAATGCCAATTGCAGGGGTTGAGCCATTGATAGTGCGCCAAAGATCACCACCGCAATGGCCACCAGCAACACCGTTCTAAATTTCATTCAAATCCCTCCTTTTTAGAAGTTGCCCGTGCTGTTAAAACAGCAGAGTCTTTTTATGAAAGAACAAAAATAAAATTTATAGTAAACGTTTACTTTCATAATATACCCTTTTCTCTTTCAAAAGCAAATTCACTCATCGTTGATTAACAACACTTTACGTCACTTATTAGAAATTAATTCCGTTTTTTTAAGTTTTTCTCAAAAATTCTTCTGTTTTCTCATGATTTCTTAAAATACCTTTTAATCTTGTCTGGCTTCCTTAAGCAATTCGTAAACCAAATTTTTGTTTCTCTCCAGGTCATCAGCCAATTCATCAAGGGACCATATGCGCAAATTCAAAATGGCTTGCTGTATCAACATTTCAAGGCCGTCTATCGTTCTCAATCCCCTGTTTTGAGCTTCCTGAATGAGTTTTGTGGGACGGGGATTGTAGACCAAATCGTAAACAACGCATTTCTTCGAAAGGCGGGAAAAATCTATTGAGGGCATCTCTTCAACGGTTGGATACATTCCAATTGGGGTGGCGTTAACTAGCAGCGCCACTTTGGATAAAGATGGCACTCCATATCTCAAATTGAATTCTTTCGCGAGCTTTTTCCCTCTTTCCATTGTGCGATTCGTTATAAAAACGTCCATATCCATTTTTTTAAGCGCATAACAGACTGCCCTTGCCGCTCCACCGGCACCTAAAACAAGGGCGTATTTGCCTTTCAGTTTCACATTTTCAAGGCTTTTTCTAAAACCTTGCCAATCGGTGTTGAACCCTTTTTTAAGGTGGTTCACCACGTTGACGGCTCCTATTTCTTTCGCGTCCTGGGAGACCGATTCCAAGTATCCCATAATTTTGGATTTGTAAGGAATAGTTACGTTGTATCCGATAAGATCGCTTGTTATGTCCTTAACTATGAAATCAAAAGCATCGCGTGGGATTTCCAAAATTTTGTATGTGGCGTCCACTCCATGCTTTTTGAAAAGATCGTTGTAAATAAGCGGAGAAAAAGTATGTGAAAGATGTTCTCCAATTATTCCAAATTTCCGCATTTTTCCACCTCGTCTGCTTTAGAATTTCATTCGCAACTTCTCGAAAAATCCTCGCTCTTAATTATTGTGTTTTAGAAAATTGTACGTTTTCGCCTTCATACCTCTCTATTATATACACACGAGATCGTTTACCGTATTCGCATGTGGTAAACTTAAGGTAAACAACTATTCAACGGAGAGAGGGAATTTAAATGTCAGATACCACTTATTCGGTTAAGTTAGATGAGAAATTGAAGGAAAAGATAACAACATTTGTCAAAGAATCTGGGGTAACGGCTAAGGAATTCTTTGCCAAGCTTATAGAAATGTATGAAATTGAAAAGTATTCAGAAAAGGGTGCAGACCATGTTAGAGAATTCAAAGAGCTCGAAAATCATCTTTCAAGAGTAAGAGCCATATACTCCAACTTGGTGGAGGAATTTCAAAGTGAAGCCGAAGCTCTAAGAGATGAAGCGAGAAAAAGCTTACATGAAAAGGAAAAATTAGAAGAAGAGTTGAAAAATGAAAATAAAAATTTGAAATTGAAGTTAAGTGAGCTATCAACTGAGAATAAGAAAATGAAAAGTGAAAACGCTCATTTAAATGATGAAATAAAGCGTTTACGTTCAACAGACGAAAATAAAAACGCCTTAATTTCTGAATACAAAGAGAAAATAGAAAGCTTGAAATCGTCTCTTTCAAAATTCGAAGGATTGGTACAGGAAAACGAAAAGGTGAAAAAGGCGTTGAACGATATGAAGGCTTACGTTCAGTCGCTGGAAAGCGAAAAAAAGGAATTAAAAGCAAGAGTGGAAAGTTTACAAAGTTCGCTCAGCGCTTTGAGAAAAACTCACGCAACGGAAATTGAAAACATGAAGGCAAAAGCCGAATTTGAAAGAGAAAGCGCCGTTGCAAAAGAAAAACAAAATTGTCAAGAGAAGGTGGCTTCCCTTATGGATGAATACATGAAAAAGAACGAAGAGTTTTCCAAAACCTTACGTTCTCTTTACTCAGAAATAGACGATTTACGCGATGAAATCTCACGTTTGAAAAGCACAAAAATCAAAAGAACCAAAGGTTAAGAAGAAAAATTTTAATTAAAACAAAGTCTTAAATGCATTTAATTTTTTCTTCATGAATTTTGAAGTAAAATCGGAGGGATTTCTGAGCTGGGAGTCTTTAAATGATAAAAGATCTAAAGAAGTGGTACTACGCTTTCGGGTTTCAAGGAAGCGCGTACGGATTGGCGAGTTTAATAGTAAGTTTGTTCGTTGTTGTAGCGTTAAATGGAAATGTGGCCAGCGCCAGTGTGGCGATGGCCATGTTTTCTTTGGGAAATTTACTTGGTTCCCTATTTACCGGAATCTTTCTGGACAAATACCCGCGATTTTTTGAGCTGGTCTTTTTAAGCGCATCGGTTGACGGCGTAACATTGATCCTCATGGGATTTACAAAATCAATCTTGATTTATTACCTTCTTTCCATGACATTTGGCTTTTTCTTGTCAATAATGAGCCCTACGATAGTAACGTACCTTAATAGAAAATTCGACGAAAGCATTTATCGTAAAGAAATAAGCACACTTAATCTTTTCAACAGTGTAGGAATAACGATTGGAATTTTTCTTGGGGGAGCTTGGTTAACGGTTTCCATTCCAACAATAAGCAATGAAACGCTGAAAATGCGCTCCATTTTTTTACTTTCAGCGCTTCTTTTTGGTATTTCGGCACTTTTTGCCTCTTTCTACTTGCGAAAAAAGATGTCATTTAAAAAAATTCACCGTTCGAGAAAGTTCAACGTAAACCTCCACTCCTTGGCTGGAAACATCATGGCTCTTCCTCACAACGTGCTTTCTCCATTCAACATGTCGTACTTCAAGCCGGAGACAAAACGTTACATGTTTGGGCTTTTTATCGTCTTTCTGGGAGCGAATATGTTCTTCACACCATTTCCAATCTTTTTGAAAAAAGTGATGAACATTCCAAGCGGATACATCTTTATAATTTACGGAATAAATAATTTATTCACGAACATGGCATATCTCTTCACAAATAAGGCTATGGAAAGATTTAGGGATATGTCCATAATGAGCGTAGTGCTTTGGATAAGAATAACCATGTTCTTGGCAATTGCGCTTTCCATTTTTGTACCACATTTTGGCCTTTGGATAACGCTTTCCGCTTTTATGGCTGTAGGATTTACATGGCCATTTTTTTACATTCCCGCCACCATTCAGGCTACAAACCTTGCCATGGTTGAAAATAGGGGAAAGATAATGGGACTTTTCAATATGGTCATAAATCTGGGTGCGATTTCCGCTTCCTTCATTGCTGGATACCTTGCTTTAAAACTCGGATACGTCTTTTCATTTTCAGTTGGTTCTCTTCTTTTGTTCCTTGGAGACAGGATTTTGGCTAAGATAGCAAAAACGCATCCTATAAGAGAAGAATTTCTCAAAGAACGGAGAAAGTTTTTGAATGATATAATAAAAAGAAAAAGAAAGAAAGCCGAAAATGCTGAAAATTTAAAAGATGAAGAAATTGAAAAGGCAAACGAGAATGGAGGAAAGAATTGAACGTATTGAAAAAACTGGTGAACGTTTTAGATAAAGTGCAAAAACCAAGTCGGTACATAGGTGGGGAATACAATAGCATACGCAAAAAAGATTCCAGAATAAATCTGTGCTTGATCTTTCCAGATCTTTATGACGTGGGAATGTCCCACTTTGGTATGTCGATTTTGTACGACGTGGTGAATTCTTCTTCGTTTGCGTCGTGCGAACGCGCTTATTTACCGTGGATTGATATGCAAGAGGAAATGAAAAGGGAAGGTATACCACTTTACTCGTTAGAAAGCTACAGACCATTGGACAAATTCGATGTTATTGGGTTTACCCTCCAATACGAAATGTCTTACCCCAATGTATTAAGGGCACTGAAGTTGGCAAACATACCGATTCATAGGAACGAACGTGATGACACGTACCCAATTGTCATAGCGGGCGGACCATGCACCGTGAACCCGGCCCCTATGGAGGAATTCATAGACGCATTTTTTGTAGGTGACGGTGAAGAAGGCATTATTGAAATGCTAAAAGTCATCGATGAAGGTGGAAACAAGAGACAGAAGCTTGAGAAGCTTTCCACAATCCAAGGTGTGTACGTACCTGGAATTAGTGAGAAAGTTTCAAAAAGATTCGTTTCTCGTATGCCAAACGCACCAACCGCACAAATAGTCCCTTACATGAATACCATTCACGACAGAGGTGTTGTGGAAATATTGAGAGGTTGTACGCATGGGTGTAGATTTTGTCAAGCTGGAATGATATACAGACCGGTTAGAGAAAGAAGCTACCAAGAAATCGTGGATCTTTCCAGAAAAATAGTAAAATTCACGGGTTACGAAGAAATAAGCCTTTTGTCTTTGAGTAGCGCAGATCATTCACAAATAAAGGAACTAATGTCACATTTAAAAGAAATGAAAAACGTTTCTTTCTCAATACCATCTACGCGCGTCGACGCTCTAAGCGTCGAATTGGCAAATGCCGTGAGCGGAGTTAGAAAGAGTGGCATAACGCTGGCACCAGAAGCGGGAAGTCAAAGATTAAGGGACGTTATAAATAAAGGAATAACAGAAGAACAGATATTTGAAGCCTTAAAGCACGCTAAAGATTCCGGATGGTCAAGGATAAAACTTTATTTCATGTTGGGATTACCCACAGAAAGTGATGAAGATGTTATGGCCATAGGCGAAATGCTACAAAAGGTTAAAAAAATGGGCTTTAAAAACGTTTCCGCCACGTTGGGTGTATTCGTTCCCAAGCCACATACGCCTTTCCAGTTTGCACCACAGATAGAACCAGAGGAAGCTTACAGAAGGTATAAACTAATATCATGGGCACATAAATACGCAAAGATCAACTTCACCGATCCCAGAAAAGCTTTAATAGAAGGTGTGCTTTCAAGGGGAGATTCGAATATTGGAAAAGTTATAGAAGAAGCGGAAAAGAAAAACTTGATTTTTCCTGATTGGAACGAAACTTTCAATCCAGATGAATGGATGAAAATTTTTGAAGAAGAAAATGTGAATTTAAAACAAATAAGTGCGGCGAAAGATGTAAAAGACGTTTTTCCATGGGATAAAATAGATATAGGAGTCTTAAAGGGATATTTGTGGTTAGAATATCAAAGAGCGCTTAAGGGTTCGCTTACGCAAGATTGTCGGAATGGTTGTACAGGATGTGGAGTGTGCCAACGTTTTGGAGTAAAAAATGTGTTGATGGGAAGGAAAGCTCCTGAGCCTTTAGAAGCCTCTATCGAAAAACTAAGCGGTGAAATCTTATGAACCAAATCAAGTACCTTTTTCACTACAAAAAATACGGAATGCTGAGATATTTGTCTCACCTGGAAACGATGAAAATGATAGACAGAGCTTTAAGAAGGACGGGCATAGAATTGAAACAAACCGAAGGTTTTCACCAAAGAACAAAAATTTCCTTTGCGCAAGCGCTGCCAACGGGTATAATAGATCTGGCAGGATTGTTCGTGGTGACGACTTTTGAAGAAATAGACATTTCACGTTTGAAAGAGGCAAATGAACTCTGCCCAAGGGGTTGTGAGTTTGTCAAAGCCGAAAAAGTTGATGAAAAATTCAAACTCTCTAGATTTGTGAATGGATATGAATTCAAATTGATATTTCTGAAAGAACCTGAAGATGCTTCGCTTGATATTGAGAAAAAGGGCGAAATATGGATCGCGAAAATTTTCAGATCATTCAATTCTTCAATTCCGAAGAATGGAGAATATGGGCAATTCTTAACGATTAGAAGCCGGGTCATCACAGGAGGTGCAAATGATAAAAGTACTTGTGATAGATGATTCAGATGTGTTGAGAAGAATATCGGTATTCAATTTAAAACGCGCCGGTTTTGACGTTTATGAAGCCATCGATGGAGTGGATGGTATTGAAAAGATGAAAGAATTGAAACCAAAGGTCGTCATTTTAGACGTGATGATGCCACGTTTAGATGGTTTCGGAGTTTTAAAAGAAATGCAAAGCGACGACTCTCTTAAAGACATAAACGTTGTCATGTTAACCGCAAAGGGTGGAGACGACGATGCAGAACACGCGCTAAAGTTGGGCGCAAAAAAATTTTTGACAAAACCTTTCAGCCCTAAAAAATTGGTGGAGGTTGTCAATGAACTTGCAGGGGAAGAATGAACTGAAAAAGCTCTACGATCTCATCTTAAGTGACTATAAAAAAATAGAATACGACTGTCCAGAAGTTGATCTATCAGAAGAAGATATAACGATAGAAAAAATGGCTTCGATGTTTGAATGTCTTATGAAAAGCGTGAAAAAATACAGGGATGAGCTTGAAAACACTTCTTTGATGATGGAAGCGAATTTGGAAGAAATTTCAAACACGTACGATCTGTTGTCGAGTTTGCTGGAAATCACCAACACGCTTTCCAAAAGTGTCAATCCGCATGACGTGGCCCTGGAAGTGGTGAACATAATAGAAAAGAACATTCCCTCGGAAGAAGTTGCACTTTTCACAATGGAAGAAGGACAAATAAGAAAATTCAGCCGCACCAAAACCAATAAAGCGGAAGAATTTTTTGATTCTTACATGCTTACCGAAAAACACAAAGTTGTGTTGGACGATAAAAATTCCTTGATGATCATCCCGATAGAATCTGAAGAAGAGTTTTACGGTGCCTTCGTTTTGGTAAACAAAAAGGGTGGTTCATTCTACAACGCGGCAGATAGAAAATTGGTTGAATCCACTGCCAAACAGTTAAGAGTGGCTTTTAGCAATTACCATTACTTTAAAAGTGAAGTTGAAAGAGCGGCAATTCAAAAGGAATTATCGATAGCTTACGATATACAGCAGCATCTTTTTCCAAAGAACTTTCCGAAAAAGTTCAGCGTTGCGGGCACATCCATTCCCGCCCACGATGTGGGGGGAGATTATTATGACGCTTTTGAACTAAACGGGAAACTCTTCATCACAATCGCCGATGTGTCGGGGAAAGGCGTACCAGCAGCCTTGATAATGAGTTCGTTTAGAAGTTATTTAAAGGGAATTGTGCAAAGTAACAGGAGTTTCTCAGAGCTCATAAATTACTTTAACCATCTTATTTCTTCTGATATCTCAGAAGACAGATTTGTAACCGCCGTGGTTGGCATATTCGATCCAAATAAATCTACTTTTGAATACGTAAACGCAGGCCATGATCCGATTATCTTTTCAAGGAACGGAGAACTAAGTTTCTTAAACGCTAACGGTGTTCCTTTCGGGATTTTAGACGTCCCGCAAGCTTATGAAATAAAAACCGTGCATGTAAAAAAGGGAGACGTTTTGGTTATGTACACAGATGGGGTTGCGGAAGCCAGAAACGTTTCAGGTCAAGAGTATGGTCTTGAAAGGCTGAACAATTTGGTTAAGAATTCCACTATGCTTGAACCATCCGATCTTCTTCAATTGATAGTCTCCGATGTCGCCGATTTTTCCTACGGCGCTCAACAACATGACGATATAACGGTGTTAGTCGCCAAAATATGAATGATTTTATGTTAAAATAGTCTGAAACTATATGAATTCAGGAGGGATTTTAAATGTCTGGACATAATAAGTGGGCCAACATCAAGCACAGAAAGGCGGCCCAGGATAGCAAGCGCTCTGCAGAATTTACAAAGGTCATAAGGGAGCTGACAGTTGCCGCAAGAACGGGCGGTGGAGATCCAAGTATGAATCCAAGGCTCAGAACGGCCATCGATAAGGCTCGTCAGGTTAACATGCCCAAAGACACGATTGAAAGGGCAATTAAGCGCGGAACTGGAGAGCTGGAAGGGGTTAACTACGAAGAAATCATGTACGAAGGTTACGCTCCAGCGGGAGTGGCAATGTACATATCAACGCTTACGGATAACAAAAACAGAACCACGGCGGATATAAGACACATACTTTCAAAATACGGTGGAAATTTGGCAGAATCTGGAAGCGTTGCATGGCAATTTGAAAGAAAAGGAATCATAAACGTGAAAAAGGAAGCTGTATCTGATGGTGACGAGTTTATGATGAGTGCCATCGATGCCGGAGCTGAAGACATAAAAGAAGATGATGATGGCTACGAAATAGTCACAGCCCCAGAAAATCTTTTAAAGGTCGTTGATGCTTTGAAAGCAGCTGGCTACGAAGTCGAATCTTATGAAAACACTTTTGTACCCAAAATGACGGTTCACGTGAGCGGAAAAGATGCTGAGAAAGTTCTTCAAGTTGTGAGTCTTATCGAAGATCTTGATGATGTGCAGGAAGTCTACGCTAATTTTGACATAGACGATGCGGAGCTTGAAGAAATAATGTCTAAAATCGGGTAAATTCATGTTGAAAAAGGTAGATTTGCATTTCCACAGTAATAATTCCGATGGCTCTTTGAGTGTAAGGGAAGTTTTGGAATTGGTAGCGCGGTCAGGCGTCAAATTGGCTGCGCTTACCGATCATGATACGATAAGCGGTGTGTTAGAAGCGAAAAAAGCGGCTGAAGAGTTGGGTATCTTTCTTGTAAGCGGTGTAGAAATATCCACTATGTACAAGGAAGGGGAAGTTCATATTCTTGGTTACGATTTCGACATAAAAAATAGAGAGTTTAATTCTTTTTTGTCTTCGAGATTTAAAGCCCGCATAGATAAAGTTGTAAGAATAGTAAACAAATTAAACTCGATGGAGTACGACGTAACTTTTGACGATGTGTTGGCCCAGTCTCCAGGTCCATTTGTTGGGAGAATGAACGTTGCAAAGGCGCTAGTAAAAAAGGGATACATTCGCAGTCCAAAAGAAGCTTTTACAGCTCAACTAATAGGGGACAATGGAGCTGCGTACGTTGCACCAGACGGTCTTTCTCCGAAGGAAGCGATAGAAAAAATACACGAAGCCGGAGGAATCGCGGTTGTCGCACATCCGGGTCTTTACAAAAACTCAAAACAGCATGGCTTAAAAGAAGAAGATATCGTTCAGATGATTGAATGGGGTCTCGATGGTGTAGAAGCTTACCATTCAAAACACACTTATTCTATTTCAAAATTTTATCATGAATTAGCCATAATTCACGGTATGTTGGTAACCGTTGGAAGCGATTACCACGATGGAATATATCCATTGGAATTTATGGCAATTCCAAGAGAAGTGATATTTGAGCTGACGAAATTCTTCGAAAGGAGACAAGGCCATAGGGTAAGAAAAAATTAACGGGAAATGGCCGAATTCATGAGAAAAGTAGTGTTCATCATTTCGCTCACTTTGATAATGGCAACCATTTTGTATGCCAAGCCCGTTAGTCACTTTGAAGGTAAAATAGGCCCTTATTTCTCATCCAATGGTTGTGAACTGGCGATAAATGGAAGATTCACGCTCAATTTCTGGGTTGCTCACGTCGTGAGCGAGCTTTCAATAGGTGTGACTGCCAGTAATAACACCCTTAACGTAACGTCTTTTTCTTCGAATGTTATTCGATACGCGAATTTCAATTGGAAGAATCTTAAAATTGAGTATGGTGCCACTTCGACGCATTCAACTCTATTTTTAACAACGTGGGATGTTGGAAACATCCCAAGAGGTTGGCGAAATGGTGTAGAAGTGAACAACGCCGGAAATGATATGGCAATCTTCTGGGATAGAGGAACATATGATTTGAAATATGTATCGCCATTCTTTTTCTCAGATTTCTGGTGGTACGAAAACGCTATGACTTTTACCTTTGGCCTTTCAAAAGGTCTTTTCTATCTAAATGGTGGAAAGTACGGTGGTTCATACTTCGTTGGACTTGGAGGGAAGTACGAAAATTTTGAAGTTTTACTTCAAGGATTTTCAAACGAAGAAATGGTTTTCCCAAATGCGAGTGAACAAATTCCATCTAAATACGTTGGAATTTTCAAATACGATAATGGCTCTTCAGAGGCGTTCTTCGCGATGAGTGAAAATGAGTTTTATTTCAATTCAAGTACAAAATTCAAATTATTTTCTGCGAACTTCAAAACGTTTTTATCCACAACGTATGTGAACACTTTTCCGCAAATATTAGAAACTAACTTTGGAATGAAAATTGAAAAAAGCTTTGGAAAGAACGTATCGCTTTTTGCGGATTTTTCATATGAAAAAGAAATGAGCTTATGGCTTGGAATGAAATGGAGGTTTTAGAATATGCTTGACAACGAATCATTTATGAAATTTGCCGACGCTATAAGAAGAAAGCTGAATTTTGATATGTCGGGATACAAACTTGAAAGAATGAAAAGAAGAGTGGACTTTCTGATAAGAAAGTACGGATTTAATGATTACAACGAGTACTTAAAGCTTTTGGACAAAGATCCATCCAAACAAAAAGAGTTCTTCGATAGGATCACCATAAATGTTACCGAATTTTTTAGAAATCCGGACAAATGGGAAAAATTCAAACGCTACATAGAAATGGAAATGAAGACCACGCCTCGTGGAACGATCTGGAGCGCTGGATGTGCAAGTGGAGAGGAACCATATTCGATAGCCATCATGCTGGAAGAGATGCACGCTTCTCCAATAAATTACAAAGTTTTAGCATCCGATCTAGATCCCAACATACTTGAAGTTGCCAAAAAGGGAATTTACGACAAGAAATCGTTGGTAAACATAAAAGAGTCTGTAAGAGATAAATACTTCAAAAAGCTCGAAGACGGACGTTTTCAAGTCATTGATAAGATCAAGAAGAGGGTAACTTTTAAGAGGCAAAATCTGCTGGCAGATCCATTTGAAAAAAACTTAATGGCTATTTTATGTAGAAACGTGGTCATATACTTTGAAATGGATGCAAAAGAAAAACTTTACAGAAAATTTGCGGAGGCTCTAAAACCCGGAGGGATCCTTTTTGTAGGAGGAACTGAAAGAATTTTCAACAGTAGAAAAATAGGCCTTGAACCGATCGAACCTTTCTTCTACAAAAAAGTGGTAAACGTGAAATGAGATGTGGGTTGAATGGTTAATAGCAGCTTCCGTTATCTTTTTTGATCAGCTGAGTAAACACGCAGTGGAAACTCACATGCATCTATGGCAAAGTATAGTGGTGATAAAGCACGTTGTGAACTTGACTTACGCCAAAAATACCGGTATGGGCTTTAGCGTTTTTCAAAGTGACCCTAAAGTGGTTGAATACATCGTTCTGTCCATAATTGTAGCGCTTGCAATATTTTCTTTAACCTGGAAAGAAAGAAAGAACTGGTTTTTTCAACTTTCAATGGGTTTAACGATTGGCGGTGCGCTTTCCAATGCGATTAGTAGATTGGCGTATGGATCTGTAACGGACTTTATTCAACTGCCGTACTGGCCAATTTTTAACGTTGCAGACTCTTGTGTTGTGGCCGGAGCGATAGGGTTAGGCATTTACTTTTTGAAGAGAGAGAGAAAAGTTGGAAAAAGTTGAGTTAAAGGTTACGACCAGAGAAGCGGGAAGACGAATTGACGTGGCGCTCATGGAATTTGCACCAAAGCACACGTCAAGAACGGTCATTCAAAATCTGATAAAAATGGGAAAGGTAACTGTTAACTCCTTACCAACAAAGCCATCTTACAAGTTAAAAGATGGAGACTTCGTTGAAGCCGTTTTTCCACCACCAGAGATGCCGATTATTCCAGCCGAGAATATACCGTTAGATGTGATATACGAGGACGATCACATGATAGTTGTGAACAAACAAGCCGGACTCGTTACCCATCCAACCGTGAAAAAGACAACCGGCACATTGGTAAACGCTTTACTCTGGAGATTCAAAGGGGAAACTCAACCTTTCATAGTTCACCGTCTTGACAAAGATACATCAGGGGTGATCCTTGTCGCAAAAGACCCAGAAAGCCAGCGCTTATTATCAGCACAATTCAAAGCGAGAAGAACAAAAAAAACCTATCTCACCCTGGTAGAAGGCATCCCAAAAGACGAAAGTGGAGAGATAAACGCTCCCATAGCAAGAAATCCACAGGTAAGAACGAGAATGGACGTGCTGAGCTGGGGAAGAAACGCGTTGAGCAAGTACGAAACACTGAAAACTTTTAAAAATTGGAGTCTTTTAAAAGTGAGAATCATGACTGGAAGAACTCATCAAATAAGGGTGCACATGAAACACATAGGACACCCGGTCGTTGGAGATCAAATCTACGGTGTAAAGCCATCATACCCTTTAAGTTGGGTAAGAAGACAGTTGTTGCACGCTGTGGTTTTAGAAATTTACCACCCTTTTACAAACGAGGCAATGAGGTTTGTGGCTCCACTTGCGGAAGATTTTAAAATGGCTTTAAAAGAAATCGCTTTCTTTGAAGGAGAAGAAAATGTTCGGTAGGATGTTTTTCATTCAAGCGCTTGGTGCGACCCCAGGAGTGCTAATCGCCATAACGGTACACGAATTCTTTCACGCTTTGGCTGCGTACCTTTCAGGAGACGATACCGCAAAGAAAGCTGGCAGATTAACTCTCAATCCCGTTAAACACTTAGATCCCATCGGAACCCTGATGCTCATTTTCTTTCACTTTGGATGGGCAAGGCCTGTCCCGATAAACTTCTGGAAGTTTAAAAGATTCAAAAGGGACATTATAATTGTTTCTCTTGCTGGACCATTCTCAAATTTCGTACTTGGCTTTATAACGGAAGGGATATTTGTAAAGACCGGTTTTTACGCTTACGCGAGATACTCTCCCCTCATTTTCAACACCTTTCCCAACATGAGCGCCAACCCATACGTATCGTATCTTGCGGATGCGACGGCCTGGTTTATATTGATAAATTACGTACTCTTCATATTCAATCTTATTCCGGTTCCCCCTTTGGACGGTTCAAAAGCGTTAGTGGCTTTTTTACCGAGCAAGTACATGAATTGGATGTTAAAATATGAGATGTACGGTACTATAATATTGTTGGTTTTGATCTTTTTTGGAATAGTAAATGTCATACTTAATCCCACGCTCTTATGGATGATAAACGTAACGGCGCGGTTTTTCGCGAGGTGATAGCTTTGAAAAACGACGTGAAAGTGTACCTTCCTGAAGAATTGAAAGATTTGAAGAAAGAAATGGATTCAATGGCAAAATTTACCTCTAAAGAAGATGCCGATGTTGTCTTTTCAACGTTTCCCATAAAAAGCGATAAGCCCCTCTGTGTCAAAACGAACAACGGCTTTGATGTATTCTATGCAGATAAAAAGGCAAATGTTCCAATTTCTGATCCGCTGTTAGCAATGGGAGTGGGCCTTTCCATGCAATTTGGTTTTAAAAACACTTTTGTTTACGCCGGAAGAATGAGAACTTTGATAAGCAGAATGCTCCAAAGCTTCATCGTAAACAGTGAAGTTGAAGACAGAAAAGGATTAAGCCATTCCGAGCGAGTCACAAAGTTGGTGGAAAAATTCGCTCCAACCTTGGGAATAGTTGGTGATGAATTGGAATTGTTGAGCAAATATGCCATGCTTCACGACGTCGGAAAGATAGGATTGGAACAGCTCATGCTTTACACCCCAACGAGGATAAGAATGTGGCTTCATGACGGAACAGATCACACGGTTGTTGGCTCTATCTTTCTTGCAACAACCATAGTTTTGGAAGATGCAGCTCCGATAGCACGCAGTCACCATGAAAAATGGAATGGCCAGGGCTATCCAGATGGTTTAAAAGGAGAAGAGATTCCGTACTACGCAAGATTAATAGGAATATGCGATTTCTACGATGAGGCTTTAAACACAGTTTCATCGGAGATATTGGGCAGACCTTTAAAAGAAGGCGAGGTTCTTGATTTAATAGAGAAAGAAGCGGGAAGCTCTTTTGATCCGGATTTGGCAATAAAATTCGTCAAATTCATGAGAAAAGAATTGGGAATGGAATGAAGAATTACAAAAGACACCGTGCAGACGTCTTCGAACAACTTGCTACAAGGCGGTACTCATCTTCAAAGCTCCAGCAAGGCTACCCCACGTCACCCGGAAGTGGCCACTTATGGCTGCTTCCTCTCGGACCTGACCAGGTTCGTGGTTTTCCGCTGCGTGGGACCTTGCTTTCAACGCTCAAAGGTGAGCCCTTTCCGTGCAACAAGCGCCCTGGGACGACCTTCGGCCCCGCATAAAGCGGATTTCGGGTAAAGGGAACCGCTAACTCCCCACCTAGCACGGTGTCCACAGGAAATTTTATCACAAATTCTTTTTATTTCAAAGCGCGAACAGGGAGGAATACATGAAAGTACTCGGTATAGATCTTGGTGGAACGAATATCGCAATGGCCGTTGTCAACGATAATGGCGAGATACTCGCAAGAAATAAAGTGGAAACGAAAGTCCATGAAGGCTTCGAGCGAGTTGTTCAAAGAATGTCAAATGCGGCCATCGAATTGATAGAAAAAGTGAATGGTGTTTCAAAGATAGGAATTGGATCACCTGGCTCTATAGATCATAAAAACGGTATTGTGAGATTCTCCCCGAATTTTCCCGGTTGGATAAACGTTCCACTCGCTGAGGAAATAGAAAAAAGGACGAAAGTGAACGTGTCTTTGGAAAATGACGCCAACGCATTCGTGATGGGAGAAAAATGGTTTGGCAAAGCAAAGGGCTACACCGATATAATCGGAATAACGCTGGGCACCGGTGTTGGAGGTGGCGTTATTACAGGAGGAAAACTCTTGAGAGGCCATAATGGAATAGGTGCCGAACTCGGACACATAATAGTTGATCCAAACGGCTATCCTTGCGGTTGTGGAAATCATGGTTGCCTTGAAACGATAGCCTCGGCTACGGGAATTTCCAGACTTGCAAAAGAGTGGAAGGAAAGGTATCCTGAAAGTGAGATAAAGAATTTCAGCGCGAAAGAAGTTATGGACGCCGCAAGAATGGGCGACCAACTTGGAGTTAAAGTTCTGGAGATTGTCTCACAATCGTTGGGAACGGCTCTTGGAAGCCTCATACACATTTTTAATCCACAAATAATCGTTATCGGCGGAGGTGTTTCCCGCGCTGGAGATATTTTGCTTTCTAGCGTTAAAAAGTACACGCGCGAAAATGTTATGAGATCTTTTTGGAACACGTACGAAATAGTTCTTAGTGATTTAGTTGACGACGCCGGAATATTTGGGGCCGCATCGATTGGCTTCGAAGAAATTGAGAGTTAGCCTCAAGCGATGCGTTAGCCTCCATGAGAACCTTTTCTTTAAAACCAGGAGAAAGAAACTCTGAATCGTGAAACGAACCGCAAAATAAAACCCTGTTTCCATCGTGAAAAATCACTTTAGACAATCCGTTCTGTGGTTCTGATACGAGAAAAACTCGACGATTCAAGTTTTCAGAAAGCAAACTTCCAAGAGAGTTAAGAAGCCTATCACGGTATTTCATCTTCCCACCTCCATCCTTGATGAATTTCAGTGGTTCGATGTGGCGAGTATTATAATACCATAAAATGGGATGAAAAATGAAAAAGTACATATTGAGCGACAATTTTTGGGAATTAAAAAAGTATTTATCAACGATCAAAGATAGATGGATCGTTGAGATAGAACCGGAAGATCCTTTGAAAATTTCAAAGGTTAAGAATTTTCTTTTTTCTTACGCCATGATGGAAAAACCCATGATCCTGGTAAAATCAGTTGAAAAATGGCACAAAGAAGAATTGAAATGGCTAAACGACGCGTTGAAAAAATTTGAAGGTGAAACGGATATCATGGTAATTTCATCACAGGCAGACATATTGAAAAAATTCGGCAAATTTGACGATCTCACATCTCCAAAGCCATGGGAAGAAGAGAAATGGGTTGAAAAGATAAAAGAGATTGGATCGCTTTTATCTATAAAAATCGACGATGAAGCGGCGCGAGAGATATTTATTCGTGTAGGGACCAAACTAGATCTCATATCCAAAGAATTGGAAAAGCTTGGAACCATATCCAATAACGTGACAGTTGATGATGTAGCAGAGTTCGTGCCCTTTTACGTTAAAGCTGATTTATTCGAATCAACGTACATGATCTTAGCGCGCAATGAATTTGCATTAGATAAATTCAAAAAGCTTTTAGACGACTCGCATGTACTCGTGATACTAACAAATCTTGAAAAAACGTTAATTCTTCTAGCCCAACTGATCTTGATGGAAAAGAAAAATTACTCGTGGAACGATGTAAAAGACACGGCGAAACTTCTAAACGTCAGGACACCACAAATCGCGGATTTGGTGGGTTTTTCACTTGGAAAAAAGCAAAGAAAGAATCTTTTGAAAAGTGTAAAATTCGATGAAGTTATCCTATTTCTTCAAAAAGTTCAAGATATCGAAGTGGAAGCCAAAAATGGAGGGAATGCAAAATTCCTGATCGAAGTTCTTGTAAAAGAGTGGATAGATGGGAGGCTTTCAAATGCAATTGGATGAAGTTTACCACATCATGATATTATACTGGCCTGTGGCATTGGCAATAGGTCTTGCCATGGCATTTTTTGGTTATTACCTTTTAAGAACTTCTCTGGCCATTATAGGCTTCATAGGTGGAATTTACGCTGGTCAGATGCTTTGGAATGGCATAATGGCTCAACACACTTTCAATTTATCGGCTTCGACTTCCAACATAGGAATGATACACATAGTCTTTCTTTTGATAATCGCATTTTTATCAACGGCGCTCTTCATAGCTTTTTACAAATTCGCGATATTTCTGGCAGGTTTTCTTGCCGGTGGTTTGGTAGTCTATTACTTTTACAATTGGATAGTAAGCGCCTTTAACGTAAAAATAACCATAGCGAACAATCCGAATTTGGTTGGGTTAGGAGTTTTTCTAACTTTCGGTGTAATAATTGGCTTTGTAACCCTAATGAGTGAAAGAAAAGCGGTCGGTACGGCGTTAGCCGCCTTTGGTTCTTTGGTAGTTGCCTATTCCTTGATGATTCCAATAGCACCAAAGTTTGGTGTAAAACCTCAGAATATCGTGAGTTCACTTTCAGATGGAAAGCACATTTGGATGTTGACCGCTTTCGTTTCCATATTCCTTGTTATTTCCATACTCGCTGTGAGTTTTCAAATTGGAAGGAATAAAAAAAGAAAAGGTGAAAATAGTTGAACGCGACAATCAAAGGAAGAAACGAAATAAGAGGCGAAATAAAAGTTGGAGGGGCTAAGAACGCGGCCTTACCCTTATTGGCAGCGCTCGTTGTAAATCCAAATGTCACTTTGCTGAATCTTCCCGATCTTACAGATGTTAAGGAAATGCTGAGTCTTCTTCAAAAGAGCGGAATTAACTACAATAAGAAAGAAAACGTTACGATTTTTTCCGCTCATGACATGAACGGCGATCTCAGCACTCTTCCTTCAAAAATAAGGGCTTCCATACTTTTGCTTGGACCTTTGGCGGTTAAAAATGGCGAATCGATTCTTTCATATCCTGGTGGCTGTTCGATAGGAAAAAGGCCAATAGACATTCACATTCAAGGTTTAAAAGCCATGGGCTTTGATGTAAAAGTCGAGGAAAATTTTGTGAGGGCTAAAATTTCTCACAAATTGCGTGAAGCAAGAATACGTCTTCCCTTTCCAAGCGTAGGGGCAACTGAACATCTCATGATCACGGCCGCAATGTTGAAAAAAACCACAACGTACATCTCCAATTGTGCCAGGGAACCTGAAATAGTTGAATTGCAAAGCTTCTTGAATTCCATGGGCGCAAGGATAAAAGGCGCTGGAACGGCAAATATAAAAATAGAGGGAAGTTCAAATTTTTCAACTATCGATTTTAAAATAATGGGTGACAGAATAGAAGCGGGAACGTACGTTATTCTTTCGTTGATAAACAACGGTGAAATCGTGATAAATGGCGTTGAAAAAAGCTCTTTGAATTATGTGAATTTCTTAAGAGAAATCGGTGCAAATTTAATCGTTGAAAATTCGAAGATCGTTGCACGACCTTCAAAGATAAAAGGGTTTCACCTTGAAACCGCTCCCTATCCAGGCTTTCCAACCGATCTTCAGCCACAAATGGGCGTTTTGGCGTTAGTTGCCAAGGGACATTCAACAATAACTGAAAATATTTTTGAAAACAGGTTGAGCCACGTTGAAGAATTGAAAAAAATGGGAGCCCACATATCAGTTGACAAAAATAAAGAGATAAAAATATCCGGTCCACAAAGGCTCAACGGCGCAAATGTTATTGGATGGGATCTGAGAGAAACTGCGGCAATTACCTTAGCCGCTACCATTGCTGAAGGAAAAAGTGTTGTGAAAAATTTCGATATTCTTTACAGAGGGTATGAAAAGGTAGATGATAAATTGAAAAGCCTCGGCGTGAACATCGCACTTAAAGATTAACGATCTCTTCTATCTTCAATTTAACGTCATCGGTCATCTCTTCGTAAGCAACCACTTGAATCTTTGGGATGTTCTTGATCACGTATCTCGCCACCGCTTCTCTTATAGAGGCCGAACAGATAACAACTGGATAGAACCCTTTTTCCATAACTTTTTTGAGTGAAACCGCCATAGTGTCCATGATCTTCGACATGAGATCTGGATTCACGTTGAACATCTTTCTGTCTTCAGAAACCGTCATCGCATCCATAAGCTTTTCTTCAAGGTTTTGGGAAAGGGCCACAGCGTGAACGTAACCATCGTCTGATTTTGCACTTTCACTTATTTGTCTTTTGAGGGCTATTCTAACCTTCTGAACCAACTCAGAAATGCTCGAAGTTTTCTCACCATTTTCAATGAGCGTTTCAAATATGAGGGGCAAGTTTCGCAATGAAACTTTTTCCTCTAACAAGCGCTGAAGTATTCTTCTTACGGTATGTTCTTTCATAACGCCAGGTATCAATTCATCTACGAGTGATGGCATCTTTTCTCTTAAGCCTTCTATCAACACTTCCATTTCTTTTCTACCCAACAATTCGGCAGCATGCTCTCTCAATATTTCCGTTAAATGCGTGGCAAAAACGCTTGGCGCGTCCACCACCGTGTATCCCAACCCTCTAGCACGCTCTCTTTGATCCTCTGTTATCCAAAAAGCTTCTAATCCAAAAGCTGGCTCCTTTGTTGGAATACCTTCTATTTTTTCTTCAACCATGCCAGGATTCATAGCGAGCAAACGGTTTGGAAATATCTCGTACTTCGCCACTTCCGAACCTAAAATTTTAATCACGTACTCATTTGGTTTTAAAAGAACGCTATCCCTCACTCTTATCGGACTTAACATAAAACCAAGCTCATACGCTATTTGCTTTCTAACCATTGTAACCCTTTCTAAAAGATCTCCACCCTGGCTTCTATCGGCCAGAGGAATCAATCCATATCCTATTTCCACCTCAACGGTGTCCGTATTTATAACATCTGAAATATCCATGGCTCCATTCGAAGAGTTTCCGCCGCCAGAAGGTTGTGCTGAAGAGGATACGTTTCCAACTTCTTCAACCACTTTTTTCTGAGATGTCGCCCTGTACGACATGTATCCAAGGGCAATTGTTAAGAACCCCACTAAAACCATTGAAATCGTTGGCAAAGGAGTGAATATTCCCAAAAGCAAAATTGCCGCTCCGGTAATCATCAAAGCCCTTGGTTCTTGAGTTAACTCTCTGAGAATATCCTTTCCAAGCGAGCTCGTAGAAGCCGCCCTGGAAACGATTATTCCACTTGAAGTCGAAACGAGTAAGGCGGGTATTTGCGTTACAAGACCATCGCCAACGGTTAGCAAGGTGTAAACATGAGCGGCTTCACCTGCACCCATGTGGTGCATGAGCATGCCTATTATAAGACCACCTATTATGTTTATGAACACTATTATTATGCTGGAAATGGCATCACCACGCACGAATTTAGAGGCTCCATCCATTGCACCGTAAAAATCCGCTTCCCTGCGCACTTCTTCTCTCCTACGCTTTGCCTCTTCTTCAGTTATTATTCCGGCGTTGTAGTCCGCATCTATGGACATCTGCTTTCCGGGCATCGCGTCCAAGGTGAACCTTGCTGCGACCTCGGCTATTCTTTCGGCACCACGGGTTATAACTATGAATTGAACGATAACGAGTATGAAAAACACGACTATTCCGATAACGAAATTTCCACCAACGACGAAATTTCCAAAGGCCTTTATCACGTGACCCTGAAAATTTTTACCTTGTAGAAGGATAAGACGAGTTGAAGCCACGTTCAAAGCAACACGATATATGGTTAGCACCAACACAATCGTCGGAAAAGAAGAAAGATCGATGGCTCTCTTCAAATATATGGCCGTAAGGAGTACCAATACAGAAATCGTTATGTCAAGAATTTGAAGCAAATCAAGGGCCCATCCAGATATCGGTAAGATCAACAGTAAAACTATGAAAAGTACTCCCGCGGCTATGAAAATATCATCGTATTTTGACATCAAAACACCTCAAGCTTTGTTCTTCATCTTGTAGACAGTGACCAACAATTCCGCCACTAACCTGTAAAGACGAGATGGAATCTCTTCGCCTATCTCAACGCTCTTGAACAAATCTCGTGCCAAAGGAGGATTCCTCAGAATGGGAATACCATACTTTCTCGCTTCTTTCTTTATT
This sequence comes from Mesoaciditoga sp., assembly GCF_054006115.1. NCBI lineage: Bacteria > Thermotogati > Thermotogota > Thermotogae > Mesoaciditogales > Mesoaciditogaceae > Mesoaciditoga > Mesoaciditoga sp. The sequence goes on from NZ_JBPNHS010000022.1 coordinate 43,369, forward strand.
CTTTCGGCAACTTCGCCGGCACCCTTTGCCACGACTTTTGGAGCGTTCATATCTTCATGATATTCTATGGCAACGGCAACGTGCGTAGGGTTTGTAACGACAACCTGGGCGTTTTGTATGTTCTGCATCATACGACTTCTGGCAAGCTGCATCATCTTTTGCCTTTGTTTGTTCTTTATGAGCGGATTTCCTTCGGTATCTTTCATTTCATCCTTTACTTCTTTTTTTGTCATCCTCAATGATCTTTCGTATTCCCATCTCTGATAGTATATATCAAATATTCCAATTGCCAGAAGCGCCAACCCTATTTCCATTATCATATGGTACATAAAAGAGCCTAAAGCTAATGCAGAAGCTTCTAACGGCTTTTCAGACATGGCAAACAAACCAGGCCACGCGTGCACTATGGAAACGTATCCGATGTAAGCGATCACCGCCATTTTAAGCAATGACTTTATGAACTCAAAAACAGTTCTCAACGAGAACATCTTTTTAAAACCTTCAATTGGGTTCAACTTGTTCAAATCTGGTACTAAGGCCTTTAAAGAAAATAAAAATCTCGTTTGAAGCATGGAGGGCAAAGCTGCTCCCATTAGTCCCACGATCATAACCATTAACAACCACGAAAGCGCGGCGGAAAAAGCAAAAGCTAAATAGTGCATTGCTTGCGGTATTGACATAGTTGCCGCTCCGCCAAAGCCATCGGTCATCACCAGAAGTATCTTAACAAAAGAATGGTACAAACCGGCAAACGTGAAATATACGACACTTGAAACACTTAAAAGAGAAATTGCCATGTTCAAATCCTGGGACTGCGAAACGTTTCCTTCTTCCCTGGCCTTCTTTCTCCTTCTAGGCGTCGCCTTTTCTGTTTTTTCCGGATCGGCAAACACTCCCAGGTCGATCCACATCGTTTCAGCCGCTTTTCTATCTTTCACTTTTACATTCCACCTATAAGCATAGCCAATTTTGTCGAGAGCTCAGCGATTTGGTTTCCAAAAAGCGTGAACCATATTGGTATTAGCATCGCAAACATTATCAAGCCGACGAAAACGTCTAGAGGCATTCCCACCATGAAAACGTTCATTTGCGGCATTATCCTAGCCATAACTCCCAAAACTATGGTAACTATAAGCATAAAAGCTATGATCGGAAAACCTATTTGTAGTCCAAGAGAAAAGATCGTGCCCACTTCTTTCCAAAAAAGTGGAACGAAATTCGTTCCGAGTACCAACGAGTCAATTGGAATTTTTTTCAGCGAATTCGCCATTGCCAGCAACAGTATGGCCGGCCCATCCATGGATACAAACAAAAAGGCCGCTATCAGGTAAGTTAACTGCCCTAAAATTGGAACCTGTGATTGAGTTTGTGGATCTAAAACGTTCGCAACGGCAAAGCCTATTTGATAGCCGTATACCCTTCCCGCAAATTGAACGGCTTCAAAAAAAATCGTTGCGAAAAGGCCAATTGCCATTCCTACTGTAAAGTTAAGCAAGATCATCCACACAATGATACCCACCGGGATTGAAAAGGAAATAACAACCCCGGAGTAAGGAATCAAAAGCCATGAAAAGATAACGATGATCAAAATTCTAACGCTTCTTGGAATAAAAGGCGCGCCTAAAAAGGGAGAAAAAGAGAACAATCCCGTCACTCGCGCCATTATCATCATCCAAGTTAAAAAATTATTTTGAAGAAAAGCTTGAAAACTCATATCTTCATATCATTGCCAAATACTGTGTCCACAACATTTGAGCGTATTCCACCATCTTTTGCATTATCCAACCTCCAGTTACCGCCAGAGTTAAAAAGACAACGAGTATTTTGGGGACAAAAGTCAGAGTTTGCTCGTTTATTTGCGTTACGGCTTGAAATACGCTTATCGTCAAACCAACCAACAAACTCAACACCATTACGGGCGTTATAACGGTTAAAAGAATGAAAATTCCCTGTTTTACCACATCCATGAAGACATCACTAGTCATTGAAAACCACCTCTTAAGAATTAATATACCACTTTAGCGCCTTATCTCAATAAACTTTTCTATCTTATGAACGATTTTATCACCAATTCCTTTCACCTTCTTCAAATCCTGGACATTCTTAAAAAGACCATGCTCATTTCTGTACTCAACTATAGCCTTTGCCTTTGCCATTCCTATGTACGGTAATTTCGCTATTTCCATGATATCAGCGTGATTTATATCTATCAAAGCATTTTGATTTAAAGAGCCTGAAGTTTTCACATTCTCTTTCTTAACCACATCAGTATCGTCGGACTCACCAGCGGGCGAAGAAACGAAACCAGTTAAAAACTTTTCCATTCTTTTCAAAGTTGCCTGACCTATTCCCTTGACGTTGAGCAACGACTTTAAAGACGAAAAACTGCCATGTTCATTTCTGTACTCAACTATGGCTCTTGCCTTAGTTGGACCTATTCCAGGAAGTTTTTCCAAAGTTTTCACATCCGCTTCGTTAACATTTATCAGAGAAAATTTGGCGCTTTCAACTTTTTCGTTCGATACAACATTGGAAGGCTTTCTTGTTCTTCTTACAAAAGAGTTAAAAGGTGTGAAAACAACAATCGCCCCTGTTAAAACAATCAAAGAGGCGATTCCAATCATTATCCTGCTTTTCGTACTCATCTTTTCCTCATGGAATGTGCCTTAGCACCCACTCCGATGGCTTCGTTCCTAAAACCTTCACAAGAGAAGAAGCGTTTAAAGTGCTACGATAGGCTTTTCCTTCAGACGGCGTTGGAAAAACTCCTAGGAAAAGCGCAGATTGGTTTGCGTAGTCTATCTTAAAGGCAGGTTGCCCCATAGTTCTGAGAGTCTTCACTATATCCAATACCCTGTCCGGATAAGGAGAAGATAAAACTTGAAAAGAATAGGTTTTTCCAAATGAAGCTGGATAAGATAGATAATACTTTCCATTGGCCTGAGTTATCTCGTAAATAGTGTACTTTGAAAGCACCGCTTTAAAAGCATTTAAATTGGTTGACGATATAGTGGAAAGCGTGACACTTGAAGATAAGCTCAATGGCGCATCTCTCAGCAAAGAAGTGTACTCCAACGGTTGAACAGTCACGCTTGTAGCACTTAATGAAGGTAAGCTCACAGTTACGTTATTTGACAACCTTGAAGCGCTAAGGCTTTCAACCTTTTCTGTAACGCTCGCCACAGCCGTTAAAAGTTGTGAGATCTTTTCATTCTCATTCTTCACAGAAGTTGCCATACTGTTGACTTTTCCGTTCAAACCTACCATCCAGCCTATCAGAATCAGCACTATGCCTATCAGGCTTAAAAGTATTACCAATCTGGCAACGTAATAGGCATTGTTATCCTTGCTCATAATCTATATCTCCCTTCTCCTTTATCTTTAACTTTCGTTTTTCTTATCCGCACTCCAGCCCTACAGATACCCCTGAAAGTGAGCAGAGTATATCATTTCACTTAAAAAGCCAGGGAAGATTTTGTATTCCATAACAGAGCCTATTTTCACCGGTAAATGTACCACCATGGGCTCTTCAAAATAAGATAAAGTCTCAACGGCTCCAGAAAGATCAAAGTGTTCCTTCGAACACAAAATCACCGCGCGATAAACCCTTTCAAATAAATCTTTTGAAAGAAAACCGAGTTTCATAGAGATAAATGACTCTATCAAAACGCCGTATTGCAAAGCCGTCAGGTAAGGCATTTCCAATTTTGAGGCGCTGATCAACATTCTTGCGCTCTCTTCACCGACCATTTTTCCGTTCACATTGGCACGCGTTCTTAAACTTTCAAAGAGCAAATACTTTATCATCTCATCGCTTTCAAACAGCTTGGAATTCAAAATTTTCAAAGTGGCTTCAAAAAATCTTTCAGAATGCGAAAGACCTAACGATAGCGCATGGATGAAAGCGGCTTTTCTCTCCTCAAACTTCTGAGTTTTGAAAAATTCGCTTACAATCACAAGTTCGTCTGGATGAAAATTAACCTTCATAACATCTTTGACTCTATCGAAATTGATGTAACTTTCATCTTTAAAAAAACCTTCAAGTTGTGCGCTAAACGTGGTAGGAATGAAAATGACCTTCAGCTTTTTTGCAAATGTTGCAAGAGCAAAACCGCAAACGTCCAAGACACTTCCGCCGCCTATGGCTACGACTACTGGATTTTTCTCTTCCAAATTTATCAATTGATTCTGTATGTCCATCACGCCAACTATTGATTTCGCCCTTTCACCCGCAAACATGGGAAGAGAGCTCATTGAATTTCCAATCTCTGGATGAAAGAGTTTTACTTTAGAGTCGACAATGTAAAAGATCTCTCTGCCGGGGTACAAAGAATCCATCAAAGGAAGCAATTCCTTTTTCAAATTCAAAAGGTAAACTTCCATGGCATCTAACCTTGAAAGTTCCGGAGAGTAGCTTACTACTTTCAGAGTATAACCTCCTCATTTACCACTGTACGAACAAGCGTGATGGCTTTTTCCACATCGTTCAAGTTGCACACTTCGGATGGTGTATGGATGTATCTCGTCGGTATTGAAATGGCAGCTGTTGGAATTCCATTTTTAACCCTTTCCAGAGAATAAGCGTCTGTACCTCCAAATGGAAGCACTTCCAATTGGTACTCTATAGCGTGTTTTTCGGCCACTTTTTTCAAAAAATCAACCACTTTTGGATTCGAAACGCTCATGGAATCCTTTACTTTTATGGCGGGTCCCTTTCCCATAATCATGGAAACCCTTTTATTGGCTTTTGGCACATCTGCGCTATCTGTTACGTCTATGGCAATTGCCAAATCCGGATCAACTTCAAAGCCCCCCACGGCAGCGCCTAATAAGCTGTGTTCTTCCTGAACGGCAAAAAGCGTGTAAAGATCGTTGTAAGGTCTTTCATCGCTTGTAAGACACTCAACAAGGATTTCGCATCCAATTCTATCATCTAACGCCAGCGATGCAACCAAGTTATTCTCAAAAACCGGATAAGAATCGTAAATTCCAAAGGCACCGACCGACACTTTTGAAGTCTGTCCCATAACATCAACGTATAAATTATCGAAGCTCATCTCTTTTAAATTCTTTTCGAAACTTTCCCTGCTCTCTTTTTCTATTCCAACGATGCCTGTAATTCCATCGAAATTCAAGCGGCTTCCGTATACGACCTGAGGCAAAATTCCTCCTACAGGTTCTACTCTCAGAAATCCATTTTTATCCACATGCGTTACCACGAAGCCAATTTGATCCATGTGAGCGTCTAAAAGGATTCTCTTTTTGTTTTCGCCGTTTCCTTCTTTCCAAGCTATCAAATTTCCAACTTTATCCACTTTGTATCCATCTACGTGATCCCTTATCAACTCTATTATCGTGTTTCTTATTTTCTCCTCTCGGCCACTTGGACCAAAAGCCGTGAGTAACTTCTTTAGATGTTCCAGGTTCAATGCACAAGCACCTCGCTCTCGATGTAAGCCTTTACAAGCTTATAAGTGTTTTCAAAATCCTCTTTAGATATCAACGAAACCGGTGAATGAATGTATCTCGTGCTAACGGCCAAAACGCCCGTTGGAATTCCGGAAAACGTTCTGGCTATTCTCGCCGCATCGGTACCACCAGCCGTCCTTCTCTTTACCTGATAAGCGATCTTTTCATTTTGAGCCGTTTTTACAAGGGATTCAAAAATGTTCTTGTCTACGATATAACCACTGTGAACGGCTATCAAAACGGGACCATCACCCACATGCGAAGCCCAATGCTCTTCTTCCAATTCCGGATTATCGCCGGCAGTCGTTCCTTCTATAACAAGTGCCGTATCTATGTCCAAATTTGCAGCCGCCACAGCGCTTCCTCTCAGTCCCACTTCTTCTTGCGAAACGAAAGAAAGGTAAAGATCGAAGGGAGGCTTTTCATCTTCAAATTCTTCAATTAAATTCAGCATGATCGCGCATCCCACTCTATCATCGAAAGCTTTTCCAACGTAATAACTTCCGCAGGATTTGAATTCAGTAGTGAAAAAAATCGGATCTCCCACCTCAATTTTTGAAGTATCTTCAACGAACACGCTAAGCTCTTCCACAGTAGGAACTTCATCTTTTTTCTGTAAATGTATCGGTTTAAAACCGATCACACCTTCAACTTCGTTTCCAATTTTCACTTTTTTTCCCGGAAGAACCCTTGCATCCACGCCTCCAACCGTTGTGAACTTCACGCTTCCATCGTCTTTTATCCTTGTCACCATAAGGCCAACTTCATCCATATGGGCAAAAATTCCCATTTTAAAATCGTGATTTTTGCCTGGCATAAAAACGGTTAAATTCTTCATAAAATCTTCTTTGTATTCGTAACTGTGAGAATCAAGCACCCTTTTAACGTAATTCACCACGCCATCTTCAAAGCCTGAAATGGCCTGTATATTGGAAAGATTTTCAAGATGCATACCTTTCACCCCATTTAACTGCAAAAGCGCTTAACAGCCTTGCCGTTTCCCACAGATCTTTCATATTGACAACTTCAACCGGTGTGTGCATGAACATTTCCGGAATGGATACGAGCATAGCGGGAACGCCCTTGTAAGTAAGCTGAATGGCATCGGCATCGGTTCCGGTCCTTCCTGGAATTGGCTCAATTTGATATTTCACATTTTCATTTTCTGCGACTTCACGCATAACATCGTACATCTTACGGTATGTTCCCACTCCAAATGATAGAACAGGACCCTTTCCGAGCCTTAAATCCGGCGCGTTGCCTGAAGAATTATCGGCAAATGTAACGTCTACGGCAATTCCAACATCCGGTTTAACTTCAAAAGTCCCGGTCATCGCCCCTATCATTCCCACTTCTTCTCTTGATGAAAAGAGTGCATACACATTTGGCCGATTTTGCACATCAGCAAGCATTTTCATGGCTGTTATCAATGCCGCCGCGCTTGCTCTGTCATCCATGGCTTTCCCTGAAAAAAGGTGTTTTCCCATTTTAAAAGGCGATGTTTCAACAACGGCAACGTCTCCCACCTTTGCCGCTGGGGCACAACTTAAGTCGACAAAGAGCGAATCAAAAGTGACATTGCCCTTTTTCCCTTTTTTTTGAAGGTGAGGAGCAAGCATACCCACTACACCGTGTTGAAAACCTTCACTTGTCCTTATCTTCACCTTCTGCGCGGGAAGAATTTTTGGGTCGACTCCCCCCACCGGTACGATGCGCGCGTAACCATTTTCTATTTTTGAAAGCATAATACCAACCTCATCTAAATGAGCAGAAAAAAGCATCTTCCCTTTTTTATTTCCATTTAAAATTGCCAGAAGCGAATTCGATGAAAGACGATGTAAATCGCAAATATCATTCAATTCTTTTTCAACAACATCAACAACTTCATCTTCATACCCAGAAGGTCCAAAGGCTTGAGAAAGTTTTTTCAGTAGCTCTTCAATTTTATCCAATTTTAACCTCTCCCGTTGGAAAAATTCAAATTGTCGTATTTTTCAAAGACTATTTTACCACCTCTTACGTGAGCAATGGAATTTTCAGAGACCTCAGTCAGGTGGGCCACATGTTTGGCTATTTGAACAAGTTCTGGATTCATCACAACGGCGTAAATAATGGCATCCTCTTCTCCCTTAACACCCGCTCTTATGACTCCTTTTGCTTCCCCTAAAATAACAACATTTCCGGCAGATATTATCTCTCCACCGGAATTCAAATTTCCCATGATGATAACGTCACCATCGTGAACAACGGCCTGACCTGATCTAATGGTTTTCTTAATTACCTTTGTTGGATTCAAACGTTTCTTCGTTTCACTTTCCACAACGTTTAATTTTTGTTTTACCGACATTCTGTTGGGAGTTTTTCTATTCATTTCTCCTACAAGTATTTCTCCAACCTTGAACCCCTTTTCTTCTACGAAAGACACTATATCGGTTATATCTTTTGAGTACTTTTCCCTGTCTTTCATCATTATTGACAGCTTGTCTCCCGTTGAGAAAAAACCTTCTAACTGGGAAATTTTGTTGGTAATGTCTGCAAAAAGCTGGGAAAGCTCATCATAGCTTTCTATGAAAAGTACCACTCCCCGTTTCGTCATTCTGAGATCAACACTACCCATCATTCACCCCTCTATGGTTAATCAATCGATAAATCAGCGGGCAATCACATCTTTGATTTAATGTAATTCACAACATCTTTAACTGTAGAAAACTTTTCCAAATCTTCATCTTCAACCTTGATGCCAAACTCATCTTCAAAAGCCATCACTATATCGACCACATCCAAAGAATCGGCTCCCAAATCGTCTATAAAAGAAGAATCTTCACTTATACTTGAAGCTTCAACACCAAGCTTATCGGATATGATGTTCTTCACTTTTTCAAAAATGTCATCCATTTTATTTCCCTCCTGTTCAGATTTTATCAAATTCTTCAGGCTTTTCGTATGAAATTCTTCCAAACTCACCATGAGTTATTTCTCGGTGAAGCGTTAAAAGTGCCCTATTCATATCTAAGATACCGCCTTTTAGCAAAAAATGGCGCTTTTTGGCGTAATTTTCAACTCTTTCCATAACAGATGTACCTTCTGCTATCCTTTCAAACACCTCGGGATGAATCTTGCACAACAGGTTAAGTTCGTAATATATCAAGGCTTCAAAATCTATCTTTTCAACGTCTATGACATTGCACAAACCGAGTTTTGCGTAAAGGAGATCGTTGAATATCTTCGGATATGTAACACCCGGGGTATCCAGAACTCTTAGCTGGTCGCTAACCCTTATCCATTGGACTGCCCTTGTAACTCCAGGTTTGTCTCCAATCGATGCTGATCTTCTCCTTTTTATCATGTTGACCAAAGTCGATTTTCCAACATTTGGCATTCCCACAATGGCTATGTTTACTTCTTTTGCGCTCTTAAACGGCTCGAAAATCTTATTCACATTTCTCATTTCCTTTAAAGAGCCCGCCATAGCCTTAATTCCCCTTTTTGAAAAAGCATCAAGCCATTTATTCGTTACGTTGGGTTCTGCCAAATCGCTCTTGTTCAAAAAAATCATCTTTGATTTGTCCTTGAAATAAGGCTCTATATCTAAAGGACGCGTGGCCATTGGCGCACGCGCATCTACTATTTCAACAACCCCTTTTACCGTCTTAGTTAAAGACTTCAATGCTTTTTTTGCCTTTTCGATATGAGAGGGATACCACACTTCTATTTCCATAATCACACCCTACCCCTAATGTCTTAGATTCACGGTACCAAAACGGTTTAAAGGCCAGATTCTTAAGAACGGTGTTCCCACCATGTTGTTATCGGGCACAAATCCCCAATATCTGCTGTCAAATGAGTCCGTAGTGTTGTCACCCATCACAAAGAAAAATCCCTTTGGCACGTAAATTGTGACATTTCCAGCATTGTCAACCTTTACGTAATTTCCCCACAATTTGACGTATTTCTCATAAACTTTAGTGTAATCCGTATCCTTGTTGAAATACATCAAAAGCCTGTAATTTGGATCAAAGGGGTACTTTTGAGGGTAAGCAAATTTTTTGTAGAAATTTGGGTCCGCAAAGATACCCTGTTTAGAATAAAGTCTATTTTTAAGGGAATCGGGAATTTTACCATTGACTTCTAAGTGGTAAAGATAGGGATGTCCCTTCGCCGGAACAAGCTTTAAAACATCTCCACCAACGCCTACAAGCCTTTTCACGTACTTAACGTGCCCGTGAAACCTTACGGGACTCAAAGCGTCCATCAATCTATCAAATGGTCCTAACATGCTTAAAGCGCTTTTATCAATGAATGGCGTCCAAAAGACGACTATTTCTCCCACTTTTGGCCATTGATAATGGGAAGTTATCTTGTCTACGAACATTCTATCGTTCAGTTGAATCGTTGGCAACATGGAACCAGTTGGTACCACCATCGTGTCCAACACGTACAGCTTGATCGCTATTGCTATCAAGAAAGCGACCACGAAAGCCTTCGCCCATTCCCAGGCCTCGTGTTTCGCTTTCTGATATATCACTTTTTCTTTCTTTTTTTCCTTTATATCACTTTTTGGTTTCACGTTTTTCCTTTATTCGGGCCTTTTTACCTTTAAGGTTTCTAATGTAATACAATTTTGCCCTTCTCACTTTTCCATGGCCCACGACTTTTATGTCTTTAACTGTTGGACACGAAAACGGAAAGATCTTTTCCACTCCGATACCGTTGTGAGAAATCTTCCTAACGGTAAATGTTCTTCCTCCGGCCGCTCCGGACATGGCTATAACGTATCCCTCAAAAAGTTGTTCCCTTTCTTTTCCTCCTTCTACCACGGCCGTTAGAACCTTAACGTGATCTCCTATTGCCAATTTGGGCCATTCTTTCTTGTAAGGCATTTCAACGGCCCTGATTAATTGATCCATTTTATTTCCCTCCTTGATAAACATTTTCTCCTATTATTCTGTCCAATGTAATTGAAACCGCAGATCTAACTGAAAGGTGGTTGTAATCCGATTTGCTTCTTATAGGTTCAAGGGAAAGCTCGCACGTTTTCAAAATTTCGTTTGGCATTCCCTGACCGGTCCCGAATAGAAGCAAAATAGGCTTTTTTTCCTTGATCGCCAACTCTTTCATCTCTTTATAAGAGATGGTGTTGTCTCTGCTTTTGGCTGATGTAAAAACTTTTAACGGTGCAATTCCATCGTTTTCTTCTGTAATTTCTTCAATCAGATCTTCATAGTAAGGCACGAGTTTTACAAGCTTTAGCGCTTCGGCACGAGAAGGATTGTATTCCCTCCCAAAACCACTCTTCCAGTAATTTAGAACTCTCATAACAATTTGTCTCTGCATCGGCAAATTGTTTACTATGTAATATCTCTTAATTTGATAAGTCCTGCAACTTCGAGCTATATCGTGCACATCCATATTTGCAACGGCAGTTGTCACTATTCTTCCATCTTTGCCAAGCATTGGGTAGTGCAAAACCGCCACGTAGATTTTATTCAGCATTGTCCAGCATCTCCTTGAAAAGCTCGATGAGCGCCGCCTTTTCTTCCAAGCTGAAATCATGTTTCAAGAAGAGATCAGGTCTCTTTTGTATAGTTCTTTTTAAAGCGTCTTTCAAAAGGTATCTGCCTATCTTAGCATGATTGCCACTTCTCAATATCTCTGGAACTTTCATTCCTCTGAATTCCACGGGTCTGGTATAGTGAACGTAGTCCAAAAGTTCGTTGTAAAAAGAGTCATTTACCACGGATTGTTTCTTGCCAACCACCCCGGGAACCATTCGAGCAATGGCATCCAAGAATACCATAACCACGATCTCAGCACCGCTCACAACGAAATCTCCAATTGATATCTCTTCATCGACTATTGTCATTATCCTCTCGTCCAAACCTTCATACCTTCCACAGATGAACATCAAATCTTTCTTCTTCGCAAGAGCCTTTGCCTTTTCCTGATCAAATCTTTCGCCCTGTGGGGAAGGATACACAACCCATGGTCGTGGAAAATTCGAGAGATAATCATCAAACATTTCAAAGACCGGCTCTACTTTCATCACCATCCCAATGCCTGTGCCGTAAGCGTAATCGTCTGTTGTTCTGTGGGAATCGTGCGTGTACTTCCTGAGATCAATTGTTGTGAAATCAATAACACCTCTTTGAATCGCCTTACCAACGACTCCATAACGCTTAAAGGCATCGAAAAACGCTGGAATGGTGGTTACAACTTCTACCTTCAACTAATACCACACCATCTTCTTCATCTTTATTTTAGAATGTGCTTTGTCCAATTTGATGATGTAGTCTTTTATTACAGGAACAAGCACTTCTTCCCTTTCTCCTTTTTTCACCACAAAAACGTCGTTGGAACCGGTTTGGATTATATCCACCACTTCTCCAATGTAATTTTCATTTTCGTCGTAAACTTCCATTCCAATTACCTGATAAAAGTAGTACTCGTCTTCTTCAATCGGTGGAAGTTCACCTTCTTCAACCGTTATGGCTTTTCCTACAATCCTTTTGGATTTGTTGATGTTATCGAATCCTTCCAAGCTGACTAAAAAATCGTTTTTCTTGGAAGGCTTCGCATTTTTGATCTTAACCTGAAGGGAAGAAGAGCCATCTTCTATCCAGACGCTCTTTCCTTTCAAATTCCCAAAAAGGCTCTTTTCATAGGCGTAAACCTTTACTTCGCCTTTCAAACCAAAAGTGGTGTAAATTTTACCGATTTCAACGTGACGTTTATTCATCTCACCTTATCACCTTGAGTTCAAACTCGCCATTTCCCTTCTTTAAAGTTCTCAACAAAAGGTCTATTGATTTTATCGTTCGTCCATTTTTACCGATTATCTGACCTATGTCTTCATCTGACGCGAATATCTCGTAAATCGTCTTTTTTCCTTCAAATTTTTCGTTTATTTTAACCAATTCAGGCTCTTTACATGCGCTTTTTACGAGAAATTCAAGCGGCTCTAACAGGTCCAAGTTTCTCACTCCTTAGAGCTTTTGGCGTACTTCTTTTCATGGAACTTTTGCATGACACCATTTTTTGAAAGCAGCGATCTTACTGTATCTGTCGGCTGAGCTCCCCTTTCAAGCCAGAAAAGCGCTCTTTCATTGTCGATATTAAGCTCAAATGGCTTTCTCATTGGGTTGTAATACCCAAGCGATTCGATGTAGGCACCGTCTCTCGTTTTTCTTGCATCCACAACTATAACTCTGTAAAAAGGCTGTCCACGCTTTCCCATTCTGGTAAGTCTTATCTTTACCATGATCCTTCACAACACCTCCGTTTTTTATTTGAATTGAAATGGAAATTTTCCCAATTTTCCTTTTTTATCCAATTTTCCAAACCTCTTCATCATCTTTTTCATTTCATCGTAGCTCTTCATGAGCTTGTTGACTTCGCTGAGAGGCCTTCCGCTTCCGGCGGCTATTCTCTTTTTCCTGGAGAAATTTATTATTCCTGGATTTGTTCTCTCCTTTTTCGTCATAGAATTTATAATCGCTTCAACGTGTTTCAGTTGATCTTCATCCACTTGAACGTTCTTTATCTTTGAAGCGCCTGGAATCATTTCCAAAAGTGAAGAAAGGGATCCCATCTTCTTTATCTGTTTCAGCTGTTCACGAAAATCGTCAAAGGTGAATTGAGCTTTTCGAAGGCGTTTTTCCATCTCTTCCATCTTTTTCTTGTCAAAGCTCTCCTGAACCTTTTCGACAAGTGAAACAACGTCACCCATCCCAAGAATTCTTGAAGCCATTCTATCCGGATAAAAAGCGTCGATCTGATCGACCTTTTCACCAATACCCACGAATTTTATCGGTTTACCGGTCACGTACTTGGCTGAAAGCGCGACTCCCCCTCTCGAATCGCCATCCAATTTTGTTACGACAAAACCGGTAACTTCAAGTCTTCTATCGAATTCGGCCGCCGCGTTAACAACATCTTGACCAGCCATGGAATCGAGCACCATAAGGATTTCATCTGGTTTAACTATTCTAGAAATTTCTTCAACTTCTTTCATCATCTCTTCGTCTATTTGAAGGCGGCCAGCGGTATCTATGATAACGGTATCCAATCCCTTTGCCACGGCAAAATCCAGGGCTTTTTTCGCTATTCCGTACGGATCTTTTCTATCACCTGTAAAGACTGGAATACCTATACTTTGACCGAGCGTTTCCAGCTGTTCAATGGCAGCGGGCCTATGAACGTCGTCCGCAACCAGCAAGGGATTTCTTCCCTTTTTCTTTTTTAACCACAAAGCGAGTTTGGCAGCTGTAGTGGTCTTCCCGCTTCCCTGCAAGCCCACCATCAGAATAACGGCGGGTCGGGATTTCAGATCAAGATCGCTTTTTTGCCCTCCAAGCAACTCGACAAGTTCGTCGTTAACGATCTTTATGAACTGTTGATCGGGGGTTATGCTTCGCATAACCTTTTCTCCCAACGCTTCGGAGGTAACTTTATCCATGAATTCCTTTACAACTTTGTAATTAACATCGGCGGAAAGGAGAGACATTTTGACCTGCCTCAAAGCTTCTCTCACGTTATTTTCAGTTATCTTTCCCTTTCCCTTTAAAATTTTAAAGGCGCCTGCCAATTTTTCTTGAAGGTTATCAAACATTTTTACACCTCCAGCTGCGTGTGTAGTATACTCCTGAATGTGTTACAAAGTCAATTAAAGATTTTGAAACATTTCGTGAAAATCCACTTTTTGCCAATATTCCCATGAAAAAGCTGTTTTTAGTTATTTCAAAGAAAGGTAAATGGGTGAAGAAAAATGAATTATAATATAGAAAACGTGCGGGGTGATGATTTTGAAGAAAAAGGGTAACAATCTACTTTTAATGGTGATTCTCTTTATGATTCTGATATCTACTATTTTGATTTTGAGCGGTTGTATGAAAGTCGCTCCCCCTTCCACACCAATTATATCTCTTTTCCCAGCAGCACCAGTCGCGGGACAAAAGGTCACCGTTTCGGTTAAATCAAATGATGATTATTCTGATATATCTTATTCCGTCGCTGTGGATGGCGTGTCCTTGCCGGGAAACTCGGCAAGTGGCGTTTTCTACTGGACGGCTCAAGAAGGCACTCACACAATAGTGGCCACTGCGAGTGATACTTATGGAAATTCTGTGAGCACATCGAAATATTTAAAAGTAAAGATGCCTTCGCCTCCATCCGTGGAAAAGATAAGATGGGATCCGATAAATCCGATTGGTGGCGAGCAAATCACTTTTGAAACCGAAGCAACTTCTGTAATAGGAATATCAGATCTCACGATGAAGCTCGATTCGGCAATTCTAAATGTCACCAACACCGGTGATATGTACACGGCAAAGTGGGATGCTGTTCCCGGAGACCACGCTTTAGAAATTTCGGTAAAGGACATGATGGGTACCACTTTTTCAACTCGAGTAATAGTAAATGTGGGTCCTTATCCTTTTCCAAAGATAATGACTTTTACATGGACACCTCAAAATCCAAGCTTAGAGGACAGATTCGTAACGTTCAAAGTTATAGGAGAAGATCCAAACGGTTTTTACGCTAACATCTCGGTGGATGGAAACGATTTAAACACCACCCAAATTTCTTCGGACACCTACGTCGCAACGTGGGACATCGTATCAGGCTACCATGAAGTGGAAGTAAACTTAGAAGACTTGAAGGGATGGTGCGTTAAAAAGATTTACCATATTTCCATTGAACCTAATCAAAGCGATTTAAGCGTTCAAGTTGGAATAACGCCATCCACACCAAAGCACGGCGATAAAGTTACGGTCAAGGCTTACGCGTCGGATTCCTACGCTCCAATTCAAATGATGAGTCTTTTTATCGATGGTGCGATAAGTGACACCGTTTCTACGAACGTCCTATCGTACACTTTTTTCCCTTCGGATGGAAACCATGAAATAAAGGTTGAAGCCGTGGACAAGATGAACAAAAAAGCTTATTCACAGCTCTTTTTCACGGTGAACTTTAACCCATTGATGTATCCTCCTCAATTGAAAGCCAAATTCACACAAACGGCAACTGTTGGAATTGCCAAAATTTTGACGGCTTTTGCCAGTCCAACCGCCCCAAGCGCGGTGATAAAAAAGGTAACATTTGTGAACATGTTGGATTCCTCTCTACTTGGCGAAAGCCTAAATGGAAATGATGGCGAATTTTCCATATCCTGGCTCCCGAAAAAAGCCGGATACATACCAATACTCGTGAGTGCGGTTGACTCTTACAACACGGTTTCTTCTACGACCGTTATGGTGAAAGTCACTCCACGTCTTCTAAACGAAAACGCTCCCGTAATAAGGCCCGAATTCAATTCACTCATAAAACAATCTTCAAGGGTAACTTTGTGTGCAAGTGTGAGCGACAAAAATGAGATAGAAAATGTTAAAACGTGGGTGGATGAAGTTCCAATCACGCCTTCTAAGAGCGCGAGCGGACTTTACTGCGTGAAATGGATAGCGGAAGCGACCGGAACGCACAACTTCACAGTCGCCGCGAAGGACGTGTACGGTCATGAAGCCACGGAAACATTTTATTTTTACGTTTATCCGGGAAAATTGCCCATAGTGCGTTTGAGGATAAAACCGGCAAAAT
The DNA here is from genome assembly GCF_054006115.1 of Mesoaciditoga sp. Taxonomy (NCBI): domain Bacteria; kingdom Thermotogati; phylum Thermotogota; class Thermotogae; order Mesoaciditogales; family Mesoaciditogaceae; genus Mesoaciditoga; species Mesoaciditoga sp. The sequence goes on from NZ_JBPNHS010000022.1 coordinate 59,428, forward strand.
TGTACGTGGGCCAAAGTGTTGTGGCCACCGCGGATGTTCTGAAATCAAACGCGGAAATAGATTACGTTAATTTCTACGTCGACGGAAAATTAAAGGATACCCAATACCTTCCACCATACGTTTTCAAGGAAAAAACAGAGAAATCTGGAGTGCATTCTTTAATGGCTGAGGCGGTTGATATGTACGCCAATAAAGGGTACGCTCAGTCGAATTTCATCGTTGAAAAGGATGAAACCCCGCCTTACTTGAACATCAGCGCGCCTTCAACAGTCGCGTCTGGACAAGAAGTAAAGGTGAATATCACCACTTACGACAAAGAGAGCAAGGTTAAAAGTCTTAAAGTCGAAGTGTACTCATCAAAATCTCCGAATCTGTATCCCGATATCATTCCCATCATTTCAAAGGTGTTCTCTTATCCTTCAACGCGTACCACTCTCACGTTTAAGGCTAAGAAGGGGGCGGTATATGAAATAAATGTTATTTCTAAGGACGAATTTGGCAATAGTTCATCTTTGAAAAAGACGGTCGTAACAAAATAGCCATTAAATCGTGATAAAATATTTCATAGTTGCCTTTCGCTTTTAAAACCAAGATGGATTGATATGCCAAATGGCAAAGGGGTAGAAGGAAAATGGATCCATTGATGCTGGAAGCTTTCAAAGCCCGGGTTCGAAAGATGATCGTCTCGTTCCTGCTGGTGGTTACGGGTATAATCGTGGCAACGAGCGGGTACATGATCATAGAAAAATGGGATTTCTTAACCTCTTTGTACATGGCGATGATAACCTTTTCCACCGTGGGATTTGGTCTTCCAAAAGAGATGACGAAGCCTGGATACATTTTCACAATCATCATGATAATGGGTGGAATAAGTATCTTTGTGTACGCGGTTAGTAATTTCGCCGCCTTCTTCATGGACGGAGATATTAAAAAGTACATGGAACTGAAAAAGGTGAACAAAATGATAGAAAGCATGAAAGATCATTGTGTGATCGTTGGTGGGGGAAAAGTTGGAAAGTACGTGGCATTAAGGCTGACAAACAGAAAATACCCTTACGTTCTGGTGGATTCAAGCCAGGAAATAATAGAAAATGTGAGGGAACTCATAAACGAAAAGAATTTCGCGTACGTTATAGGAGACGCCACCAATGAAGACACGCTGATAAAAGCCGGAATTCTCAGAGCAAAAACATTGGTTCTCACGCTTCCAGACGATTCGCTCAACGTCTATATAACGCTCATGGCGAAAAGTTTGAATTACAAGCTGAAGATCATAAGCAAAGCGTCGGACGTTGGGGCCATAAAAAGGCTGGGATACGCTGGGGTTGACAACATCGTGTCGTCCACTGAAATGGTGGGTTCACGTATGGCGTTGCTCGTTACCAATCCGGGTGTGTCCCCGATGATGGATGCGCTTTACAGGGCAACGGGAATGACGCTGGAAATAGACGAGGTTTTTGTGGACGTCCAAAGCTCTGCGGCGGGAAAGACGCTGTCTGAGCTTAAGATCCCACAAAGAGTGGGACTAATAGTCATAGCCGTTCAAAAGGACGAAAACGTGAATTTCAACCCCGCGGGTTCAACTGTAGTAGAAAAGGGAATGAGGCTTATAGTGCTTGGAAAGAAAGAGCAAATAGAAGAGCTGAAAAAAATATTAAAATGACTTTGAATGATTCATTTTTCAAATACAATTCCAAAGGAGGTGCCTTATGGCAAAGGAAGAGTGGAGAAAAAGCGACAAGAAAAGATTTCGAAATTTTCTTATAGTAATGGCCGTAGTAGTAGGTATGGTTCCAGCCGTGGTGATAGGCTTGTTCTTTTACTTTAACATGCATGGTCTGTTGATGAGCCATTTGAAAAATTCTCAAGTTAACACCGTGAATCTGGATGCGCAACTTTTGAACCAGATCTTCACAACCGATATGAGAATAATTGGACATACCGCAAAAGATCCAAGATTGCTTGCCGCTCCAAATTTGACGAAAGAAGAATTTGAAAGCTCCGAAAACGCGCTGAGGAAATACTTCAAAACGACGATCGGAGACTACCCGAATTTTTCGGATTTGTACATAGGAACGAAGAGCGGGAAATTCTTCATTTATCCCAAGCAAGATCTTCCACAAGGGTATGACCCACGCGTAAGGCCTTGGTACAAAGCCGCAATGGCAGCAGATGGTCCGGTGATCACAGAACCTTACAGAGACGCGTCTACCGGAAAATGGGTTATGACCGCCGCGTGCAAAGTTACGGATAAAAATGGAAATGTGATAGGCGTGGTGGGAGGCGACGTCTTTTTGGACGCACTCGCGGGAATGATGAAATCGGCTCGATTGACGCCTCATTCTTATTTGGCAATTCTTTCTCAAGATGGAAGGATCTTGGTAGATCCTTATCCAAAGTTGATAGGGTTAAACTTGGCGAAATACGATTGGGGTAAAAAAATAGTAGATCAAAAAGAGGGAGAGCTCACGTACACGCTTGAAGGCATAACGAAATTCACATCTTTCGTCCCGCTTCAAAACGGATGGATAGCGATGATAATCACGCCGGTTTCCGATATTTCCAATATGATAAATCATGTAAGGGACATTTCCATATTGTTGATCGTTTTAATAGGTGGCGGAGCTGTCGCAGCTATGATATTCGGTGTGAGTTACGCTACAGAGCCGTTGAAACACTTTGCGATGCTTGGAAACAAATTCGACCAAAACGATTTGACTTACGAATTCAAAACCACGCGAAACGACGAAATAGGAGATCTATTCAGGCGCTTCAACAAGGCGTTGAACAATTTGAGAGAGGTCATCAAAAATATCGCGACTTCTTCTGAAAAGGTTGGAGAAGTGTCTCAAATTGTGGGTGAACACGAAGAAAGGCTCGCGGGCATAACTGAAGAGATAACAAACTTTTTGAGTAATTCCAAAGCTGATTTTTCAAACATGGCTTCTTCCGTTGAAGAAACCAACGCGAGCATCGAAGAGATCGCTTCGGCGTCGCAAACACTCGCGAAAGCCGCTCAAGAGGCAAGCGAAGCGGCTACAAATATTGACGAAACGATAAAGGAACTGACACAAATAGCCGCCAAGGCGAAGGATTCGATGACCAACACGGAAAATTCGGCAATGGAGACTGCCAAGATAGCGGAAGGCCTTGACGAATCTTCAAAGAAGATAGGAGAAATAGTGGATGCGATAAACAAGATAGCCGAACAGACCAACCTCCTGGCGCTCAACGCCGCGATCGAAGCGGCTAGGGCTGGAGAAGCTGGAAAAGGCTTTGCGGTTGTCGCGGAAGAGATAAGGGGATTGGCGGAAGAGACAAAACAATCAACTGCCAATATTTCAAAGATAATCGAAGAAGTTCAATCGAAGACCAGTCAGGCGGTTGAAGCCACGAAAGAGTCGACCGAATCCGTTTCAGAAAGCGCCGAGCAAGTGGATGAGATGGCAACCAAATTCGAAGAGATAGCGTCCAATATAAATCAGATAACTTCCACAATAGAAAACATTGCCGCGGCTTCGCAGGAACAAAGCGCTTCAACCGAAGAAATCACGTCCGGCATCACAGATTTAACCAACAGAATACAGAACATGGATGAAGGAATGGAACATCTAATGCAACGCTTAAGTGAACAGGGTGAAATAAGAGAAGAATTGGCGCAAGCGGTAAGGGAACTTCAACAAGCGTACGATGAATACAAGAGACAGCTTTCAAAGTTGAAATACGAATAAGGAAAAAGAGAAAAACAAAAAAGGCGGGAAGGTCCCGCCTTTTTTATGTTGTAAATGCATTTTTGTCAAACTTTGAATCTCTTCGTCAATTCGTTCAGCTTTTCGGATATCCTTGCCAGCTCTTCGGCCGTGTTCGCTATATCGGCAACCGCCCTTCCGCTTTCGTTCAAGCTTTCAGAGACGTTTTCAAGATCTTCTATCATCTGTTTGAAGGCTTCTTCGCGCTCTTTGGAATCCGCAGCCGTTTCGGCCATTTCCACCTTTTGAGCCTGAAGCGCTTCGGTGATTTCCTCCACCTTGCCGTTTATGTTTTCAAAGGCGGAAATCATCTTGTGAACGGCGTCAACAACGGAGCTGGCTTCGCTTGAAAGTTCTTCTATTGACTTGGCGCCGGATTCTATGTCTTTGGTCGTTCCCATAATATCATTCTGAAGAGAACTTATCTGTCTTCTTACCTCTTCCGCCGCCTTGTTGGATTCTTCCGCAAGACTGCGTATCTCTTCCGCGACAACTGCGAAGCCTTTTCCGGCTTCTCCAGCCCTAGCAGCTTCGATCGCGGCGTTGAGTGCCAGGAGGTTGGTCTGTTCGGCTATGGCTTCGATGGTCTCAACGAATTTTGAAATGGATGAGTAGGATTCTTTCAGGCTTTCAATGGATTTGACACCATCCATGATGCTTTCTTTGGTTTGCAACAAATCATCAACCATCTTTTCTATCTTCTTTTGGCCTTCATGCGCCACTCCAACCGAACCTTCCGCGGCTTCTTTGACGGATTGAGCGCTGTCATTCGTGTTGTCTTCCAATTTTTCCAGATCGGATATTCTTTCAACCATCGCGCTTAAGCCGTTAACGGCCTCTTGAGCGGAATTTTTCATCTTTTCCAGACTGGCTCCCACTTCTTCAACGGTTGCGGAATTTTCTTCGATAGCGGCGCTCAGATTTTGCGAACCATCGTTCACATCGTCAGCGCTCGCCTTTATGTTGTTCACCATTGTCTTCAAAGAATCGACCATATCTTTAAAGGTGTTTTGCAACACTCCAAATTCGTCTTTCCTGTTCGTTCTCTCTATTTCAAAGGTTAAGTCTCCCTCTTCTATCTTCTTTGCCATGGCTTTTAACCTGTTCAATATTCTGACGAAGTTCAAAATGAGCCATATGGCAGCCAATATCATCGCGGCTATCGCAACAGCTGTTATTATCAAGAAAAGTATCATTAGAGAGCTGAAAGCGTTTGAAACGTCTTGCGACGCGGATTGGATGTTGGAAAGAGATGCCTTCAGTGTCTTGTCAGATTGGCTGAATAGCGTTGAAATGCTAGAAATCAAGGATTCAAATGTGTCTTTAACCTTCGTGTTCAAAAGCGTCGATATGAGCTTTCTCTGGTTTTCAATTTGAGACGAATAACCGTTCACTATCGTGTTTTGGGAGCTTAATTCGAATTGAATGGCTGAGTACTGTTTTATGAAATTCGCGAACTTTGTCGCCAGATCTCCGTATCTTTTCAACAGCATCTTTCCGTACACAGTATCGGCATAATTGAGAAGGCCCATGTCAAGAACCGTTTCGTAATCCTGCAGATGCACGTTGAAATCGCTCAAATCGTCGTCAACAATTTCATTGCTTGAAGCCAGTCTTATCTGTCTGACCGCCAATTTCATCGATGTTATGGCATCGTTTGCCTGAGAAACCCCGGCGTAATTCGCGAGATCTGTAAGCAATTTCTCGAGATCGCTTATGCTCGTTTGAGAAATTGGCAGAGCTTTTATCTCGGAAGCTATCTTGCTTTGAGCCTCTTTCAATTTATCGCCTGAAAGAGACGTGAGATTGTTCGCCTTTTGAGAAATAGCCATGTAGCTTGCCGAAATCGTGTCGTAGAGCTTTTTGTGATATTCAAAGAGATTTGACATCTCGCCGTCAAGTTTCGTAAGCTGCATCTGTAGATCTTTCAATTTTTGCTGTTGACGTTTTAAATTTTGTTTGTTTCTAATCAAAGAGTTCGCCTGTAAAAGCACGGCATCGCCACTGATTTTTAAAGTGTTCAGCTCTTCCTTTATATTCTTCGTGGTTTTTGAACCTGGAAATTGAGACACCAAATCGATGGCTTTGGAAACCTGAGAGTTGAAGTCTTTTTCACGCTGTTGAAGATCGGAAGAAGTTGAGCTGAAAACCCCAAGATTCAAAGTTGAAAGGGCAAAAGTTGATGTGTACCTGAGATCCGCAGCTTTTCTCGTTTGCGAGTAAGCGTTCTGAACCTGTTGCGTTGAAGCGTTCACCTTTTGTATTGCGTTGTCCACACTCAAACGCTTCATGTAGACGGCGAAGACCAGAACGCCCAAAATGGCACCAACTATGATGGCGATCAAAGAGATCTTAAGCCAAACTTTCATATCGCACCTCCAAGATTTGATATTTTTACAACCAATTGATTTCACGTTTTCCCAAACAATTATCGACCGCTAAGGTCACTTCTTAAAATGAAATTTGTCATTTAAAAAACTGTAATAACCTTTACTTGCAACGATGATGTGATCCAAAAGGGGAATTTCCATTATCTTTGAAGCGTCTTTTATCTTTCGCGTCACCTTTTTGTCGTTTTCGCTCGGTGAAGGATCACCAGATGGATGGTTGTGTACCAATATGATACCAGATGTGGGATAGGAAAGCGCAAAGGCGAAGACTTCGCGCGGATGAACCAATGACGTCGTTGCCGTTCCGACGCTGAGATCCTTAGAAGAAACCACTTCGAGCTTTCCGTTAAGCGCTATCACCCTCACGGTTTCAACATTTAAAAGCGTCATATCCTTGCAGAACTCAAAGACTTCTTCGGCTTTTGAAAGGCGTTGCCTGTTTTTTAAAGACTCCTTCCACATTCTCTTTCCTATTTCCAAAGCCGCCTGGATTGTCAAAGCTTTTGCCCTGCCCACGCCAGCCACTTTTAAAAATTCTTGCACGCACGCTCTTTCCATTCTTAAGAAAGAATTATCGAAAGCTGCCATGATTTCCCCTGCCAATTCTACAACATTCTTTCCGTTTCTTCCAGTTCTCAAAAGGATGGCAACGAGTTCAGAATCTTCCAAAGACCTTATGCCGTACTTTTCAGCTCGTTCCCTCGGTTTCTCCATTTTTCACTCCATCTTTTGAAAACAATTCATAAGAAAAGACACGCGTCGCCAAATGAGAAAAAACGGTAGCCGTTATTCAATGCGTTTTTGTAAGCTTTCATCACCAATTCTCTTCCGGCAAATGCTGAAACGAGTACTATTAAAGAAGATTTTGGAATGTGAAAATTGGTTATCAAAGCGTCCACCACCTTAAAGCGATAAGGTGGGTAGATGTACAAACTCGTGTAATCGGTTAACTTGCCACTTTTTGCCCACGATTCCAAAGTTCTCACAACCGTTGTTCCAACCGCAAAAAGGCGTCCTTTCTTCTTTCTTATCTGTTCGGCCACTTCATCTTCTATTCTGTAAAATTCGGTGTGCATTTTATGTTCTTCAATATTTTTCTCTTCTATGGGCTTAAAGGTGTCAAGTCCAACGTCCAGACGAACTTTAAGTATTTTAACGCCTTTTCTTTCTATTTTTTCAAGAAGTTCATTCGTGAAGTGAAGACCAGCCGTTGGAGCCGCGACCGAACCGGGTACTTTTGCGAAAACCGTTTGGTAGTCTTCGGGTTGGCTTTCTCTGCTTGTTATGTAAGGAGGAAGTGGAACTTCTCCCACGCTTTCAAGCTCCTTGTCATCGACATTGAACTCAAAATATCGGGTTCCATCGTTTAGATGCCGAATGCATTTTCCGCGTATTGACTTCGAAAAGACGACTTCTGTTCCCTCTTTTACCTTTCCACCTGGCCTAACAAGGGTTTGCCAAACTCTATTTTCTATTTTTTTCAAAAGGAAAACTTCAACTCGCGCTCCCGTCGTTTTCTTGCCGAGTAAACGCGCTTTTATAACTTTAGTTTCATTTAAAACGAGCAGGTCTCCTTCTTTTAAGTAGTCCACAACGTCTCTGAATATTTTGTGCTCTATCCTTTCGTTTTCGCGGTGAATTACCATCAGCTTTGCGCTATCGCGCGGATGAACTGGAACCTGCGCTATTGCTTCTTTTGGAACTTCGTAATCGAAATCTTCTAATTTCAACTTTTCCTCCCAAATCCACCAATTTTAGTTCGCTTTTCATGTTAGAATATACCGTGTGAATTATAACATCTAAGGAGAAGTATATTCAAAAAGGGAGATAAAAATGGCGCTTGATACCGAAAAAAAGCTCGAAGATTTGGTCGTGTATGAAGTATTCACCCGAGTGTACGGTGGCTTCGAAAAGGTTGAAAAAGACCTTGAAAGGATAAAAAGCTTGGGAGTTAACACGATATGGTTCATGCCAATTCATCCCGTGGGACAACTAAACAGAAAGGGAAAATTGGGTTCGCCTTACGCCATACAAGATTACAGAAAAATCGATGAATCGTTGGGAAGTGTTGACGATTTTAAAAGGTTGATCTCCAAGATACACGCTTTAAAGATGAAAGCGTTAATGGACGTGGTTTTCAACCACATGGCCGCGGATTCAGTTTTGCTGAAGGAACACCCAGACTGGTTCATGAGAGATGAAAATGGTCCAACTCGAAAGGTGGCCGATTGGACGGACATTGTAGACTTCGACTTTTCGAATTACGATCTCGTAAAGTACCTCATAGACACACTGAAATTCTGGGTAAAAGAGTACGATATCGATGGTTTTAGATGCGACGTTGCAGGGCTGGTTCCCATTTCTTTTTGGAATAGGGCACGTGCTGAACTTTCACAGATGAAAAAGCTTCTTTGGATTTCAGAATCAAAAGAAGTGGAGATGTATCAGGCCTTTGATCTAACGTACGATTACGACAGTTATGACATATTGCGTGCTCACTTTGAAGGCAAAACATCTTTGGAACAATACGTAAATCATTTTGAATACCAAAAAAGCGCTTTTGATGGAAATGTTAAATTGAGATTCCTCGAAAATCACGATCAGGAAAGGATCGCGCATTACGTCTCAAAAGAAAAGCTGAAAGCGTGGACAACTTTCTTATTCATTCAAAAAGGTGCAATACTCATTTACAATGGTCAGGAGTTTGCGCTGGAAGAAAAGCCTGACATATTCAACGAGTACGTGCTGGACTTTTCAAAAGGAGATAGCGATTTTCAAGAATTCTTTTCTTCAATGCTCAATTTGCGCCAGAGAATGCCCGTAATGAGGTATGGAGAAATTTACGTTTTGCCAAATGATTCTTCACGGGATTCCGTTTCAATCTTAAGAAAGATGGACAAGTATTTCCTGCTTTACGTTGGAATTTTGGAAGGACAAGCTCACAAAGTGAAGGTGAAGTTCGGAGAAAAGTTCAAATCCACATACGTTCACGCCTTTGATCACGTTAAAGGCATACCATACACTTTTGGAATTGACGAAAATGGAGATGCCGTCTTCGATGTTGAAGATTTTCTCTTATTGTCAAGCGTTTTGTAAAGCACTTAAAAAAGGGGAAGGAAATGGAAATGGACGCTTTGTATCACGTGCTGAGCGAAAGTAATGGAATCGTCGAAAAGAAAAAAGATCTTGATTGGGATGGATTCATGGTGCGCCTTGAAAGAGAAAAGACGCAGATAGTGCCCGAATTTTTTGCATCGATGAATGACGGAATTTCATTTGTGCTTGTGTACAAAAGATTTGAAAAGAAAGAAATTCAAAAATTGGAAGGTTTTTTCAAGAAACGTTTGGAAAGAGTTCTTAACAGAGTGAGTTTTATGGGTAAAAAGGGAATAAAGTCTCTTTTCACCAAGGGAAGTAGATGGGCGATAGACAGCGCATTTGGAACGGAAGAAGACATGAAAGCAACGGAATTCTCAGGCGTTTTTTCATTTGCTGACCCTACAGTGATCGACTATGAAGACTTTGAAGTTGCGCTGAGAACTCTGGAAACGCTCTTTGATCTTAAAACGAATTTTTTACACTGTGAAGATCATTCGGTGATCGCTTTGAATATAGGTGGAGGAGATTTTACAAAAGCCGTTGCAAAGAAGATGAAGAAGACGGATTATTCCAGCGATGATGGAAGGAAGGCGTACGGCATCCTAGGTTGTCTTGCCAACTTTGCCTGGGCTAGAAGGCAGATGTTGACCGGCATAATGGAAGCAGCCGTTAAAGACGCTTTTGGAAAACGCGTTCAAATGAAAAAATTGGTCGATATCTCTTTTACGATCGCGTTCGACGATGGCAAAAATTTCATTTACAGGTTTAACTATCCAAAAACGGAAAATGTGGCACTTCTTAAGGATGAAGAAGGAATGACTTTAGTTCAAAAAGCGGAAAGTTGTAGGATGGTGTCAACAGATGAATGACTTTTTTAAATCCTTTTCAAGCGAGCTAAAAATAATATACAAAAACAAAAATGGTATATTTTTAACAGTTATAATCCCCATAGCGGCCATGATAGTCGTAGGGCTGATATTTCCCAACATCATGAATATGCAAAATTACAAAATAGCGGTTTACAACGCTGACAAAGGACCTTACTCCAATCTCGCGCTGACGTTGGTTTACGGTATGATAAAGGGGGATACCATAAAGCGAGTAGACAGCCTTGAAGAAATGCACAAGGGGCTAAACGATGGTACTTATGATGGAGCGGTGGTGATCCCGAAGGGATTTTCCGAGTCCGTTCAAAAAGGAGAAAAATTCCATCTTGTTTTCGTTCCTTCGACGGTAAACATACAAACTTCCGTGATAATATACGATACTTTCAAAACACTCTTTTCGGAAATAGGAAATGCCGTCGTTGTTAGAAATATCTTAGAACTTTACAGAAATCCAAAAGATCGGGTGGAAATCATCCCGCCATCCCTTACGATAGCCGGGCCTTACGGTAAGAAAATGAATTACGTGAACTTCATGATACCATCCCTTGCCGTGTTAATAGCCATGGCAAGCGTTGCGGTTACGCTTTCATCTTCGATTTCATACGAAAGGGAAAATGGCATTCTGAAGGTTATATTGATAAGTACCGTAAACAGAAGCTCACATATTCTTGGAAAAATAGCGGCTCAATCCGTTGACGGTACCTTAAAGGGCGTGCTGGCGTTGATAGCCGCTCAGCTTTTCTTTTCGAGTGGACTTCAAACGCCTTTTAGAAGCATTTTTATGCTTTTCATAGGAACTTTGGCTTTCGTTGGAATAGGAACCATCGTATCGATGCTTTCGCCCAGCCAACGCATTTCAAACGCCATCGTCGTTGGATATATCTTTCCAAGCATATTTTTAAGTGGCATATTCATACCAATTCACCAGATGCCAAAAGTGGCGCAGTGGCTATCTAAAGCTTTTCCGATGACGTTCACCGCAGATGCGCTTCAAAGGATAAACGTGCTGGGTTACACTATATTGAATGTTTTGAACTACGATTTATTTCCAATTTTGTTGTACGTTGGTATTTCAATTCTCATTTCCATTCTGCTGTTCAGCAGACTGGAAGACGTGGAGGAAATAAACTGATGATTTACAGGTGCGTGCCTGAATTCGTTGAAAAAGTGTGGGGAGATGAAGAACTGGCAAAGCGTTACTCCGTAAGGGGAAAAATTGGAGAAGTTTGGCTGTGTTCCGATTTTCCCACGAAGCGAACTGAACTGGTTGACCAAAGTGGAAAAAAAGTGAGTTGGTCTGCGGTAAACGAATTGTGGAAAAGCGAAAGGTTTCCCTTTTTGGTTAAACACATAAGAGCTTCACAATGGCTATCAGTTCAGGTACATCCGGATAACGAATTTGCAAAAAAAGTTGGGGAACCCTGGGGAAAGCCAGAAATATGGGTATTTTTAAATGGCGGTAAGATAGTGAATGGTTTGAAAAAGGGCGCCTTGGAAGAGATTAAAAGAGGCAACAGAGACTGGGATTCTCTTCTCAATTTCGTGGAAGTTAAGGCTGGACAAGCCGTGTACATAAAACCCGGGACAGTTCACGCGATGGGACCAGGTGTCGAAGTTTACGAATTCCAGCTCACATCGGATATGACGTACAGGTTTTACGATTGGGGAAGGGGAAGAAAGCTGCATTTAAAAGAATCACTGGCAGTCGCCACCGAACACATCGCTCAACCATTTGAATTCAAGGAATTCTCTTCTCCATATTTCAACATTAAGTTGATGGAAAAAAACGAATTCACCACCAGCAAGAGTGTTTACCTTTTGGAAAAGGGCACTTTTGACGATGAAGAATGCGCCGTTCCAACTGCCTTCATAAGTTGTGGCAAGGAAAAAGTAAAAACAACGGGACGCATTTTTGAAATGGAGGTGTCACATTGAACGTAAAAGAAGAAACATTTTCGGCCCTTGAGGACATTCTAGCTTCCGTTCTGGAAAACGCATCTAAAACCCTTGAATTGAAAAAGAAAGAGCTTGAAAAAAAAGTCCTCCCTAAGGTTCGAAAGATGAAGGTTTACGATAAAAACACGCAACAGCAGAGCGAAGTTTCCATCTATAGAGATGTGATGTTCAGGGAAGAATACGTTTTTGAAAATAAAAGCGTCGTAAGGGAAAGCGGCATCGTGTTCGTCAACGATTTTGAGCTTGCAAAGCTTGAAATAGTACATTTGAAAGAGCAAGGAAATAATGGACTTGAAGAAGAGAGAGCATACCTATGTGAGATTGAGCTTTCGGATATTCCAATGCTCGCTTTGTTTATCGAAAGCGTTGAAATAGATCTGTCAAAATGACGCACTTCTACTTAATCGCCATTTCCAAATATCCCATTCAGCCACTTGTTTATTCTTTTTCTGAGAAATTGAAAAGTGGTGTAAGGGTGTGGGTACCAATAAGAAACTCCAAAAAAATCGGGTACGTTTTGCGCGAGGTTGAAAAACCTCATTTTCAAACGCGAAATATTCTTCAAGTAGTGGATGAAGTTCCGTTGCTTGACGGTAAAATGTTGCAACTTGCAATTGAAATGGCTAAAAGATATTTTTCCAGCGTGGGAGAGATCCTTGATTTATCTTTTTTGCCTTCTCACAAGGACGTGAAATCAAAAAAAATCACAGAAATCAAAAACCGATACCTTATTCTTAGCGCTTCCGTGTCAAAGATTTTAAGTTCCCATCTTGGTAAAAGAGAAGAAGAAATTGTGGAATACCTGCTTGAAAACGATTCTGTGGAATACACCTACGCTTTAAAAAAATTTCCACGTTCAAGTATTAAAGCGTTGGAAAGAAAAGGTTTCGTAAGAGTTGTAGAAATGGCTCCTTCGTTCCATCCAAAAAAATTAACGTTAAATTCAGAACAAAAGATAGTTGTGAAAGAGATCCTTTCTTCTCCCCGCAAACCCCATTTATTATATGGAATAACCGGGTCCGGAAAAACGGAAGTGTATTTTGAAGTTGCCGAAAAAGTTTTGATTGAATCAAGAAAAGTTATGATATTGGTACCCGAAATTTCTCTCACACCACAATTGCTTCTGAGGATCCGTCAACGCTTTCCAAATAAAAAAATCGGAGTTTATCACAGTGCACTTGGCGCGGCGAGGAAAAAGGAATGGCTGAGAGCGGTTCATGGAGAAATCGATATTCTTCTCGGCACTCGAAGCGCCGTTTGGGTACCCATAAAAAATTTGGGTCTCATCATTGTGGACGAAGAGCAGGATGAGTCGTACAAACAGTACGCAATGCGTCCGTTTTACAATGCGGTTGACGTGGCAAAGAGGAGATGCGAGCTGGAAAAAGCAGCACTCATACTTTCTTCGGCCACGCCTCGTGTTGAAACCTATTACGACGCGAAAGAAGGCAAAATCGCTTTACATCGCTTATCTTCAAGGGCCGTTGGAAAGTTGCCCGCCATTCGAATTGTAGACATGCGTGGAAGAAGAACGGAAATAATTTCTCAAGAGCTTATTTCTGAGATGGAAAAGGTTGCGAAAAATGGGAATCAATCTTTTCTTTTCGTACCGCGAAAAGGCTTTTCTCCACGCGTACAATGCGCGAATTGTGGATACATATTCACGTGCCCCAACTGTGATGTTGCGCTTACTTACCATAAAAACACTTTCACTTTGAAATGCCATTACTGTGGATTCAGTGAAAAGGTTCCAGACGAATGTCCGAAATGTGGCTCAAAGAATTTGATAAAAGGTGGAATTGGAACTGAAAGGGTAGAGAACGAAGTGAGTAAGATCTTCCCCGGACTAAGGGTTAAAAGAATAGACAAAGACGAAATAAACGATGTTTCTTCTCTTGAAGAAGTGCTAAAAGAAATATCAGAAATGAAAGTGGACATAGTTGTCGGCACCAAAATGATAACCAAAGGACTGGACTTTCCAAGAGTTGAACTTGTTGGAGTTATCGATACCGATCACGTTTTTGCAATTCCGGATTTTCGCGCGAACGAGCGTGCCTTTCAGCTCATCGCCCAGATGGCTGGTCGAGCAGGAAGGGGTGTTGAAGGGCGCGTGATCATTCAAAGCATGGAACCGGACAATTCCGTATTTAAAGCCATAACGAATGGAAATATTGAAGGTTTTTACGAAGAAGAACTCAAAAGAAGAAAAATGCTTGGGTACCCTCCATTCAAAGAACTAATACTTCTCACAATTCAAGACAAAGAGGCAAATAGATCGAAAGCGTTTGCCTTTCAAACCAAAAACGTGTTGAAAGGTGGTCCATTTGAAACTCTTGGTCCCGTTGAATCACCCGTTTTCAAATTGAAAAATGTGTACCGTTATCAATTGCTTTTGAAGTGCGAAAAACTCGAAGACGCACTTGATTTTTTAAGGAAACGCTTAACAAAGGAAAATCTCAAATTCGATCCTTCAATTTCTTTAAAAGTAGATGTTCAACCGTACTCAACCTTTTGAATGGTATAATACGGTGATTCCGATATGTACACATCTCAATTTGTACGCGGTGAAATCAATAATAAGATTTCGGCATACATTTAACACAAGAAGGAGGAGAGTGTTTATGAAGTCTCACCCGTTGGTTAAAAAGGCAAGAGAAAAAATGGAAAAATCAGTTGAAAGCATAAGGACAGAGCTTAATCATCTTAGAACTGGCAGACCTTCTGCCGCTTTACTTGAAGAAATAAAGGTTGATTATTACGGCAATCCAACACCCGTTTCACAGTTGTCCACAATTTCAGTTAGTGAAGGCAGAACACTGGTGGTAAAACCATGGGATAAAAGCTTGATAGGCTCTATAGAAAAGGCCATTCAGGCTTCAGATCTGGGAATAAACCCTTCCAATGATGGAAGCGTTATAAGACTCGCTTTTCCGTCACCAACCACAGAACAAAGAAAACAACTTGCCAAAAAGGCAAAATCCATAGTTGAAGATGGAAAAGTGGCGGTAAGAAACGTTCGCAGAGAGATCATGAAGGAGATAAAAGAGAAAAAGGAAAGTGGTGAATTTCCAGAAGACGACGCGAAATCGTTAGAAAATGAAGTGCAAAAAGTTACAGACGAATACGTGAAGAAATTAGACGATATTTACGAAGAAAAAGAAAAGGAGATAATGGAATTTTGATTCCAACTCACTTGGCAATAATAATGGATGGAAACGGCAGATGGGCCACTCAAAGAGGCCTTCATAGATGGGAAGGCCATCGTGTCGGAGCAAAAGTTGCGGAAAACGTGGTGAGGTGGGCCAACGATCGTGGCATCAAGTATCTAACTCTTTTTTCATTTTCCACAGAAAACTGGAAAAGGCCAAAAGAGGAAATCGATGCCATATTTTCTATATTGGCAGAATACATGAAAAATCGAACAGACCAACTAATGGAAAACGAAGTGAAAGTAAGGTTCATAGGCAACGTAAAAGCTTTAAAAGATGAGACGAAAGAAATATGCCAAGAAGCCGAGAAAAAAACTTCAAAGGCTAAGGGCATGACTTTGAATATAGCTTTGAATTACGGAGGGCGCTTGGAAATAATTCAAGCGGCCAAAAGATGGAATGGAAATGGGAAATTCGAAGACTACCTTTACACGTCCGGTCAACCAGATCCGGATCTTTTGATACGCACTGGCGGTGAGATGAGAATAAGCAATTTCATGCTGTGGCAACTCGCTTACACGGAACTTTATTTCACAGAAGTTTTATGGCCAGATTTCAATGAAGAAGAATTCGACAAAGCTTTGGCCGATTTTTCACGCAGAAAAAGAAAATTCGGAGGAATAAATTGAAAAAGGAAACGAAGATAAGGCTTATAACCGCCGCGGTGGCTGTGCCATCGTCGGTGTTGTGTTTTGTCAACTTTTGGAGTACCGTCGGCCTGGTGGCTGTGGCAATAGGATTGGCAGGATACAATTACGTGAACATCGTTTTGGATGGTTCAAGGAAATTCCATAAGTTTTACTACATAGTTGCTATTCCTTTGCTTGCCATAGTTTTCGGAATATTCGTAAAAGAGCCATTCGTGGTGGTTTCGTTGTACCTGGCAACAATGGCTGGTGGATTCTTCTTTGCCATACTCTTTAAAGATTCAAACGAAACGATAGAAAAAAACATAGTTTACGGAACCATAGGGTTATGGTACTTATCTTTTAACCTTTCATTTTTCACTGTAATCTATTACAAATTCGATGCGATTTACTCTTTAGCTCTATTGGGAGCCGTTTACTCTTTTGATTCAGCTGCATACTTCGTGGGGAGTAAGTGGGGAAGGCATAAATTCGTAAAAAGAATAAGTTCTGGAAAGTCAATCGAGGGAATAGTGGGAGGATGGTTGTTCACAGTAGTTTTCTTTTTAATATACGATTCCATACTCTGGCCATTTTTTGGTTGGAGACATTATTCGTGGATTTCTGTACTCACGATTTCAGCCGTGATAGCTTTCTTCGATTCCGTGGGGGATCTCACTCAATCTGTTTTCAAAAGGAATAGACAGCTTAAAAATGCAGGAAAAGTCTTACCAGGTCACGGTGGGTTTTGGGATAGGATAGATGGTTTGGTAGTTACGGCGCCAATGTACTTTATTTCTCTTGAATTGCTGAAATATTTCAACATTTTATCCATGAAAGGATGAGTGAAAATTGGAAAAATTGTCCTCTGCACAGATAAGAAAGATGTTCCTGGACTTTTTCAAATCAAAAGGGCACAAAATTTTACCCAGTAGTTCTTTAATTCCAGACGATCCTCAGCTGTTGTTCACGGTTGCTGGGATGGTACCATTTAAGAAAATATTTTGGGGTTTGGAAAAACCAAAATATACCCGAGTCGCAACCGTTCAAAAATGTTTGAGGACAAATGACATAGAAAATGTTGGAAAGACTCCAAGGCATCAGACGATGTTTGAAATGCTTGGAAATTTTTCATTTGGAGATTATTACAAAAAAGAGGCGATAGAGTACGCCTGGGAATTCTTAACTGAATGGTTGAAGATCCCAAAAGAAAGGTTATGGGTTTCAATTTACAAAGATGATGACGAATCTTACAAAATATGGAAAGAGCATATTGGAATTGAGCCTAAAAAAATAGTACGAATGGGAAAAGAAGACAATTTTTGGGGACCGGTTGGACCAAGCGGTCCTTGTGGACCGGATTCAGAAATTTTCTTCGATACCGGTTTAAATGTGAAAGAATGTCCCGATCCAGATAAGTGCGATCCAACGTGTGACTGCGATAGATTTCTGGAAATCTGGAATCTGGTTTTTACCGGCTTGTATCAAGATGAAGAAGGAAAAATCGGCGATTTAGAAAGAAAAAACATAGACACCGGCATGGGATTGGAAAGAATTACAGCGGTAATGCAAAATGTTGAGAGCGTCTTCGACACGGATCTTTTTATTCCACTCATAAAAAAATGTGAAGAAACGTTTGGAAAAACGTATGCGAAAAATGAAAAAGACGATATTTCAATGAGAGTCATATCAGATCACGTTAGAGCCGCTACCTTTTTGATAGCCGACGGGGTGTTTCCTTCAAATACTGAAAGAGGTTACGTTTTGAGGAGACTCATAAGAAGAGCTGTAAGACATGGAAAGTTACTTGGTAGAAATGAACCTTTTCTTTACAAATTCGTTGAGGTTGTGGAAAGTGTGATGGGCGGATTTTATCCAGAAATAGCTGAAAGGCGTGTTTTGATCGAAGAAACCATAAAAAATGAAGAAGAAAGATTTTTCAACACGCTGGATCAAGGATTGGCGCTTATAGATAAAATAGCCTCCCAATCTTCAAAGATCTCTTCTCAAGAGGCTTTCAAATTGTACGATACCTACGGCATACCACTTGATATAACCGTGGAAATAGCGAAGGAAAAGGGAATTGAAGTTGAAGTGGACGGATTTAACACTTTAATGGAAGAACAAAGGGAACGTGCAAGAAAAAACAGGGGAGATAAGCATTTTATCGAGGGGACGTACGAAACGCTTTCTCAGCTGAAGAGCGAATTCGTTGGATACAACGAAATGAAAGCTGAAGCGAAAGTTATGGCCATTATTTCGAATGGTGAAAGCGTTCCTCAATTAGAAGAAGGGGAAAATGGAGAAGTGATCTTCGATAAAACTCCATTTTACGCTGAAAAAGGCGGGCAAATAGGTGACAGTGGAATATGCGAATGGCAAGGGGGAATTGCTGAAATTCACGACACTTACTTCAAAGGAAGCTTGCATTTGCAAAAAATTGAAGTTCGATCCGGAGTGCTAAAAGTTGGAATGAAGGTGCTGTTGTCAGTAGATGAGGAAAGAAGAAAAGACATATCACGCAACCACACTGCTACACATTTGCTTCACGCCGCACTTAGAAAAGTGCTGGGTGAACATGTTAAGCAGGCCGGATCTCTCGTATCGTTTGAGAAACTGAGATTTGATTTCACCCACATGAAAGCCATGTCAAAAGATGAGATTAAAGAAGTTGAAAAGATTGTTAACTCTGTAATTCTCGAAGCCATACCAGTAACTACGGAAATCATGTCCTTACAACAGGCTAAGGAAAGCGGCGCGATGGCCTTATTTGACGAAAAATACTCTGATGAGGTAAGGGTTGTAAGTGTTGGAAAATTCAGTAAAGAGCTCTGCGGTGGAACCCACGTAAAAAATACGGGAAATATCGGGAGTTTCGTCATACTGGAAGAAAAGGCAGTTTCGGCTGGAGTAAGGCGTATAGAGGCCATAAGCGGAAGGTACACGCTCGATATGTTGAGAAAAATGAAAGAAGAGCTTGAAGACATTTCAAAAGATTTAGAAGTGCCTTTGGATTCTCTAAAAATGAAGATAAAAGAAACAATTGAAGAAAAGGAAAAACTTCGTGCACTTGTAAACAGTATGAAACGAGAAAATCTGAATCATATGTTAAAAAAAGCGTTGGACGATTTCAAAAATTCTGAAGACGAAATGTTCGTCTTTGACGCCCAAAAGGTTGATAACGCGCAGGCCAGAGATATCGCGGATACGGCGTTGAATATCTTAAAAGATGGAGTTGTTATCGTCCTCTTTTCTCCAAAAGAGGATAAGACATCATTCGTGGTTAAGTCCTCCGGAAACACAAAAGCAAACGAGGTGGCCAAAAGAATAGCGAATGCTTTTGAAGGCAAAGGAGGCGGTCGCCCTGATATGGCACAAGGTGGGTGGAACAAAAAAATCGGTGTTAAAGATATAAAAGCGGTACTTTCCAAAAAAAAGATATAAAAAATTTTAGAAGTCGTTTGGCGGAGGAGAAAAGATGAATGCGCAAGAAAGGAAAATAGAAATAAGGGTTGATGCGAATAAAATAAACGCCTTTGTGATCTTGCACACTCGTGAGATTTCTGAAGAAGAAATTTACACCGCTTTAAAAGAGGCCGGGATAAAATTTGGAATTCTCGAAGAGAACGTGAAAAACCTGATAAAAGCACCCATAGTCAACGATCCCGTTCTTGTAGCCCGCGGCATACCAGCCGTTGACGGCAAAGACGCTTTCATAGAGTACAAGCTCAGCGGTGAAGTGAAAGAAAAAAAGCCCGTGATAATGGAAGATGGAAGTGTTAACTACAAAGAGATAAAATCGTACAACGTCGTTTCGGCGGGAGAAGTTCTGGCCGTTAAACATCCCAAAAGCACGGGAAGAAATGGAAAAGATGTCTTCGGCAATGAAATAGCCGCGAAAGATGGAAAAGACGTGAAGTTTTTACTTGGAAAAAACACGGAATTAACGCCGGACGGCGCCAAACTTGTGGCTACGGTGTCGGGGATTCCTAAGCTCGGCGATAACGTTATCGATGTCAGTGAGCTGCTTGAAATAAACGGAGACGTTGACTACTCCACAGGCAACATAGATTTTCCAGGAGATGTGCACATAAAAGGTGGTGTTAAACCAACTTTTGTGGTTAAAGCAAAGGGAAATATAAAAATAGATGGAACAGTTGAAGCGGCTACCATTCAAAGTGAAATGAGCATAGAGTGCAAAGGCGTTAAAGGAAAGAACAAAGGAATAATCTCAGCAAAAAAAGACGTAAGGGTTACGTTTTTGGAAAATGCCACTGTGGAGTGTCAGGGTTCTCTTTACGTCAGAGATTCCATAATAAACAGTGTCGTAAGGGCGGGGGAATTGGTTGAAGTTGTAGAAGGGAAAGGAGAAATAGTAAGCTCAAATGTTATGGCGAGAATAAAGATCATGGCAAAACAAATAGGTTCATGGATGGCCGCTACCACACACCTTGAAGTGGGATTAAATCCTGAAATAAGTGATAAGATGAATGAACTCTCCGCCAAGATCTACATAGATAAGGAAAATTTGCAGAAAGTTATGAAACTGGTAAGAGCTTTAGAAGAAATGAAGAAAAAGCTCGGCGGCTCTTTACCGTCCGATAAAGAAGAAACGTACGCAAAATTGAAAAAAACGCAGTACGTGCTCTATCAAGGTCTTACGAAGATGATGGACGAAATGAAAGCCTATCAACAGGAAATTGAAAGAGAAGCTGAAAAAGGTAGCGTTATAGCAACTTCAAAGGTTTATCCTGGTCTTGAGCTTAAAATAGGAAGCACGCGCGCCATAATAGAAAAAGAGATGGGCCCCACGAAATTCGTAAATGAAGATGGAAGAATAAGCGCTCAGCCTTTTGTTTCCTAAGATGGTATTCATCATTTATCTACGCTTTTTTTGACAGTATACCAGAGGTAAAGATCCAACTTTCCCAACGAGACGTTGAAATGTTCGGCAATGGGTTTAAGGCGCGATTCGTAATCCAGGTACTTTTTCTTCGACCAGCCTTTTGGAATTTCGTCTACGATATTTGAATTCAGCATAAGTTTTAATATGTGTTTGTCCAAAATCGCAACTTCCTCTTTCCCGACGTTTCTCAAAAAATGACTGGCTTCTTTCCATCCGATTCCTTTGACGTTCTTCACAATGTACTCTCTTGCTTGAAAGACAGGCATTTTCAAAATTTCTCTAAAACTACCTAAAAGCCATCGGTTGGAGTATATGTATTCAGCCCTTGCATGTGGAAATCTGTGGCCAACCCTTTTTAAGGCAGCTTCAAGTTCTTCTTTTGTAAAATTAACAAATCCATTTCCTATTTCTTTTTGAGCTCGAATTCCACCCTTCGCAGACCAATTCGCAGTCAACACACAAAAAGAAAGCTCATTGAAAAGCTCCTCTTCGCTACCATTTTGACCTAACTCCACAAACTCTTTCCATCTTTTTTCCACCAGTGGGGTGGCTTGGTCAAATATTTCTTCCACCTCTAAAATTACTTTTTTCATTTCACCAAACTCCCTATGAGCTTCATGAACCTTTCAACGCTCTCTTCTGTGCGCCAGGGAGGGATAAAACCCCTGTAATTTTTTGCCCTTTCTACATCCCGGCTTAAAAGGATTTCGTCTTCCTTAACGGAATAAAAATATCCTTTTTTCTCAAGGTATTCTCCCAAATATTCCTGCTCAGTTTGTCCTGGAGTTGGAATAAGAAGCCCTTTTTTTCCAAGTTCCACCATGTCCATAATAGTTGAGTAACCCGAACGCGCTATGACGAATTTCGCACGGTTCATTAGCTGGTCTCGAACGCCCTTTCCAGCGTAATTTATTATTTCAACACCTGGAATGTTTATTTTCTTCGTTTCTTCGGGCGTGCCTCTGACAAGTACAATCTTTCCCTTTAGCTCGTGCAGTTGAGAAACTATTTTATCTTCTAACATGCTTCTGTTTGGCTCTCTTCCGGAAAGGGAAATAAGGTAATCGATATCTTCTTTGACATCCATCTTTTCGTAATCGGATAATATACCGATGTACTCTATCATATCTTTTAAAAAATAAGACAGATTGTGAGAAAGATCACCGGTTAAACCATCGTTTTCTTCAAAATCGGGAACGACAAATTTTTTAAAGGATTGACGAAAAAAGTAATTGAACTTCTCTGTCTTGTTTCTCAAAAAACTAAGAAAGCTCGGTGGAATGTAACGAAGCTGATGAAATATGAAAACAGACGGCTTCTTTTTATCAAAAGCGCCGTACTTAGAATCCGATATGAAAAGATCGATATGTCTCTCTTGTGAAATCTCCAAAATTTGCTTGTGCTCCTTTAGCATTGCATTGATTATAGAAGGCATTATGAAAGAAAGCTTTACGGCAAACGCTCCATTCTTACCGTAGGGACTCGGGTACATGACGCTTTCAATGTAATCGCACTTATCGCCAAACTCTTCTTTCAAAGCTATCAAAGGACGATGAGCGGTGTATATCGTGAGATGATGTCCTTCTTTTACCAATCTCCTCATGATTGGCAAACCCCTCGTCATGTGCCCCAATCCCCAGGTGCACAAAGCGTAAAGAATGTTCATTTTAACACCTCGCAATTCACCATACAATGGTAATCTCGGGCTCCAATTCTACTCCGAGCTTTTCTTTTACCTCTTTTAAAACTCGCATGTAAACGCTTTTAAAATCTTCGAAGGTGGCCTTGCCAACGTTAACGAAAAAACCGGCATGCTTTTTCGAAACCATAACCCCGCCGACTTTAAAACCCTTGAGCCCTGCCGCATCTATAAGGCGCGCGGCGTAATCGTTCTCTGGATTTTTGAATATACATCCGACGCTTGGCATGTTCAGAGGCTGACTATTCTTCTTCATTTCAAAGAACTTTTCAACCTTTGTTTTAACCTTTAAGGGCGTGGAGTACTGAAGTTTTAAAACACATCCGGCAATCCACATATCTTCTGAATGAAAAGAAGAGCTTCGGTAAGAAAATTCAACTTCGCCTGCTCTCAATTCTTTTACTTCTCCTCTTTTATTTACAACCACAATACTTTGTAGACGATTTGAAATTTCTCCACCGAATGCGCCGCTATTCATGAAAACGGCTCCACCTATTGTTCCGGGAATGCCACTGGCAAACTCAAGACCGGATAAACCTCTCTTTTCCGCTTCGCTTATTATTTTTGAAAGGCTAACACCACTTTCCGCAAAAATGTAATTTCCATCAAAACGCATTCTTTTCAGATGAAGGGTGCTTACCAGAGGCACACTTATTCCATCGCGTATAATGGTGTTAGATCCTCCTCCAATGATTTTGAAATATTCTCCGTTTTCATGAAACGCTTGTATTATTTCTGCCAGTTCGTTAACGCTTGCAGGTTTTAAGAGTTTTTTAACTTTTCCCGCCATACGAAAAGTTGTGAGAACAGAAAGCTCACTTTCACTTGCCATTTCCGCTAACTTCGCTTGCGTTCCTTCGACCGTACTCGCACACCTCCCTAAACGGACAGTCTGTACACTTTGGCTTTCTCGGTGTGCACACTTCCTGACCGAAATTCACCAGCGCGCCGTTAATCTCTGTCCAATATTTCTTTGGCAAAATCTTCATGAGCTCGAATTCGGTTTCTTCTGGCTTGCTGGTTTTTACAATTCCCATACGATTTGTGATTCTATGAACGTGCACATCCACGGCTATCGCAGGAATGTTGAAAGAAACCGCCAAAACTATGTTGGCCGTCTTTCTACCAACGCCTTTTAACGTCAGGAGGCTTTCGAGATCGTTGGGAACATTTCCTTTGTACCTTTCAACTATCTCCTTCGCGATCTCAATGATTCGCTCCGCTTTTTGCCTGTACATTCCCGCGGCTTTTATGAGCTTTTCCACTTCTTCTCTCTTCGCTTTAGAAAGCTCATAAGCACTTGGGAATTTTTCAAACAACGCCCCTGACGCAATTTCCGTGTTTGCATCGCGAGTTCTTTGACTCAGCACCGTACTTATGAGTACGTAAAATGGATCCCTTCGCTCATGAAAACGAGGATAGAGCTTTATCACATTCAGAAGCGCGTTTAACGCTACTTTTTTATCCAACATATTTATCGTCTTTCATTACTTTGAACTTTACTTCTTGCTTTCTAATTTTACAATATAGGATATTATATCAGATGTCGACATTTTTTGTTCACCATTAAGTAATAAATTTCTGTTCCAATCGTTCAAATATTCTTCACCAATTTTTTTCGCCTTAGGGTTTTCAAAAGCGTACGTGTAGACCTCTTTCAGTTGCTTGAGAAAAACTGTTCGATTTTTTTCCAGCTCTTGGTACTTTTCCAGGAAATTCCTGATCAAAGAATGAATTTTTCCGTTGTTTTGCCATCTTTCTTCGTCTTTTAGGTTCCATTTGTAAGCGGGCTTGAATATCTGTAACGTATCGTCAACCACGGTAAGGGCCTCCGCGTACTTCTTCTCATTTATAAATGTCTGAGCCAATGAAGTGAATACGTCAAACACATTCACAGGCACTGCCCAGTAAGTTTTTTGCATGTATTTACCTATCCAAATGTATTTCTTGGCTATTTCTTTTATCTTTGCATAAGTTTGCGCGTTCATTGGTGTATCTCTCAATATGTTGTTTATGTATTCGGAATAGACGTTATCCCAGCCTGGGTACCTGTTCCAACCTCCAGGCAAGATGAAAATCGTTTTGTCGTACCATTTTTCCATTTCTATCCTGTCTTCATCAGCGAGTTTTTCGTGATCTGAAATGATCTTTTTGAAATCATTCTTGAACTTCGGGAATTGCTTCATGGCACGTTCGTAAACGCTTATTTGTTGACGTTCCATGTGATAAAGGTTGGAAGAGAACTCGGCTATCAATCTGTAGGAATTCTTCTCGTCAAATGAAAGGAACGAACTTTGCAAATAATCTATTCCATCCCTGTACATCTGCATTTGTATCAATTGATTTAAGTTCAACTCATTCCATAGCTCAACTAAACTCTTACCATTTTTGACTAGTTTTTCTATCAATTCGTAGTCTTCAATGTAATTGAGATGCCTGTAAGGTGGATATATGTAATACGTCATACCTTCTTTTCCGTAAAATAGATCCTTTAATATTTTCAACTGAGCGGTTGTACTTTTCTTCAAAGCTGCGTTCAACTCTCCAACCACAGCCTGATCACGTTGTGGAAAAGTGCAAAGTAAACCCAAATAAAACTCAGACGTGCCGTACGTCCAATCCCATCCTAACGAATTCATGAAATTGTAAACCGCGCCGTTGTAAGAAAGATTTTGGTTCTTTTCAAATATTTTGAAATTTTCCTCCAAATTCTTTTGCGCATTCAACAAGTTGTTCATCTGTTTGTTGTATTCCTGAACGCGTTGTTGCTCCAATTGTATTGACGCTTGCGTTCTATTCAAATTGGGATTTCTCATCATCAACGCACTCAGATGCTCTGGAATGTAGTTTTTCGGATCAAGATAAGCGAACTTTCCCTTGTAAGCTTTTAAAAGCTGAATGTCGTTTTTCACGCTTCGAAGTTGGGATGAAACGTCTCTTGCCGCCTTTTGATAAGCGCTGATGTACTGATAATTGACATTGCCCTTTAAAAAGTAAACTTCGCTTACAAAGTACATCGTTTTCAACAGCGCCACACTGCCAGCTATGACAATGGCCACCGTTGCCACTGTTACGAATTTTGCTTTGTTAAGAACCCATTTCCACGTGTAATCTTCGTCTTTGTTGAAAAGATTTGAATTCAAAAACGCGAGCAGGAACATCAAAGTCATAGAATCCGGCATAAGATGCTCTGCAAATGAAAGCACACTCGTTAAAATGGTAACCAACGATGCCGATGCCAGCATCATCATCAACATCGCGTTGTCGTATTTTTGCTTCTTCAAAACCCTCAAATAGTAGAGTAACAACGAAATGAGAAAGAAAATTATCGACAAGAAACCAATTATTCCAGTTTCTCCCAAAACTTGAACGTAATCGTTGTGGGCCCTTTTGAAATTGTTCCACGCGACGATAAGAGCGGGATGATGTTGAACCGCGACACCAAGGTAGTGCAACACGTTTGTCTGATAGGTTCCTATGCCCTGTCCGATGATGGGATGATCTTTCCATTGATAAAACGCGGCCCACCACGCCAAATACCTTTGCTGCCCACTACCGCCAGAGGTTGTGGCAGAAGAAATGGTAGAAGCCCTTCCAAAAAGGCTGAATCTACCGCCAGTAAACGGTCCCGGCACAGAATAGAGCAAAAATTCCAGAAGTACCGCAATTGCAAATATCACCACCATCATTGTGGTGAATCTGGCGATTTTTTTGTAAGTTTGGCTTACTTCAAGAGCCTTTTTACTTTCTTCAGAATCGTTTTTATCCTTCTCTTTGAAATTGTGGTAATACGTGTAACTCAGGGCAAAGAAAACGAAGGAAGCCGGTACTGCCAGATAATCTCCCCTTGTCTGTGAAAAAATTATAACCGCAACCATCGCTATGGCTTCGATAAGAACAGAGACTTTTATAACGGTTAACCTCGAATAAATCTTCTTTGCATTTTCCTTCGTTATCTTGTAACCAAGATCTTTGGAAAAAAGAAAGTAAAAAGCGACGAAAAGCATAACGCCGAGGTAATCGGGAACGAAATCTGGATTTCCTATGGACGCCCTTACATTCATCCTTACGTAAGGCGTGCCTATGTGTCCAAGCCATATATCGTAACCGGTGTAAAAATTTAGAAAAGCGTCTAAGGTTATAAAGCCAGCACTTATCAACAGCATACCAAGAATGTTTATCATAACTCTCTTGGAATCAACTCTGTTCATAAGGTATATGGCAAAGACAAATGTCAAAACCACGTAAAGCGCAACCTGTCCAGAATACCTTAAATAAGGCATATCCTCTGCCATCACTGAAAACAAAGAAAGCAACGCAGCCACACCAAATAATCCCCACCCCACGGATGGAAGCGTGAACTTTATCGTAATGCTTTCACGTTTTCTCGAATTCCATATCGCACTTATCAGTACGATAAATGCCAGGATGGAAAAGAAAGCGTACTTTTGTGTACTGTACTCGTAAGTCCATCCTTTTATCGTAACGATAGGAATGAAAAGTGCTATCAGGTAAAGCGTGTACTCTTCGAATTTTGAGATATTTGATTTAACCGTTTCCATGAACATTACCCACCTTTCAAGCAAATCGTATTTTTGCTTTTCACGCAGGGATTATATCACGTTGAACATCATAAAGCATAAACAATTGCACCTAAAACGGCAGAAAGAATTATTATGTATACCGGATCTATTTTCGTTTTAACAAAAAAAACAAAAGAAATACCCGCCAATACCAGTGTTAACCATTCTCCATGCGATGCTTGAAATAATGAATAAAAGGTTAAAGATATAAGCGCTACCGAGGCCACACGTAACGCGTTGTCAATCTCTTTTGAACCGGCCTTGATGAATCTTGATAGAACACTCACCACAACTATTATCAAGATGGAAGGAGATAGTATTCCCAACGTTGAAAAGATCGAACCCAATATACCATTTATTCTAAATCCAACGTAAGTTGCGACGTTTACGGCTACCGGACCCGGGGTGAGCTGCGAAACGGAAACGATTTTCGGAAAGTCCAAGGGGCTAAGCCAACCGTGTGATATGACCTCATGGTTTATCAAACCAACGACTGTCCAACCACCTCCAAATGAAAGAAATCCTATTTTAAAAAACACCAAAAATAGCTCTAAAGTTTCCATTTTTTCTCACCCAGCCAAACAATCAGCACTATGAATGAAAATATAACCAAGACGTAATTCGATTTCACGATAAGAAGGAAAGTTCCAACGAGTGTCACTGAAATTTCCAAAAGATTCCACTTTTTCGAAGATATCATTTTGTAAAGTACGCCTCCTATCAATCCCATAACGGCGCCGTAGGCTCCCTTTAGAAAGCCCACGATAAAGGGCGAGTTTGAAAAAGTCGAAAGGATGGCACCAATTAGCACTATCGCAAAAAAAGGTGGAAGTATAACTCCTATTCCACCAGCCAAGCTTCCCTTTAAACCGGCAATTTTTCCTCCAACAAGCACTGAAAGGTTAAAAGCCACGGAGCCGGGAATAGATTGCGCTTTTGCGAGTAAAGTGTAAAACTCATCTTTATCCATCCATTGTTTTTTTTCCACCCCATTTGCCAAGACAGGTACCATCGCGTAACCACCGCCTATGGTTAGCAATGATATTCTGAAAAATGTCGCAAAAATGGAAAAGAAGTTTGCTTTTTTCATCTTTCCTCCCAGAGATGGCTTCAAAACGTTCTTCAGAGCATTATACACAAATAGCATTGCCAAAATGATATAATTTTTTGAAAAGGAGTGTGCTAAGTGAAAAGAAAAGAATGGGTAATAAAAATCTCATCGGGCAAATCGGATGATCTCTTCGAATTTTTTGCCATTCATAATTTAACTTCATTTTACTCGGAAACAAATCCCTCTGAGAAAGAAGAGATCTTTCACGTTTACACAGAAGATGAAGAATTGATAAAGGAATTGGCCAAAAAATTTGACGTGTCTTACAAATCAACTTTATCAGACGATAAAGATTGGCTATCCGTGTGGAGAAAGAATTTAAAGATCGTGCGCATAGATGAAGATCTCTACGTTAACCCAGATCCAGAAAGGCTTGCTGAACCTTCAAAAGGTATTGTTATAAATGTAAATCTCGGAATGGCTTTCGGAACCGGTGAGCATGAAACCACAAAGTTAGCGGCTTTATTTTTGAAAAAAGCCTTAAAGAGGGGAATGAAAGTTTGTGACGTTGGATGTGGGACTGGTATTCTTTCCGCCATTGCAATGAAATTGGGTGCCGATGAGGTGTTGGCGGTTGATATGGATGAAAATGCCATCAAACAGGCAAAAGAAACCGCCCGTCTAAATGGTGTAAAGTACGAAGTGAAAAAATCTGACTTATTGGCACAAGTGCACGCCAAATTTGATCTTTACGTTGCAAACATAGTCTTCGACGTGTTGATGAAGCTTCTTCCACAATTGCCAAAGGGAGTGCTATTTATCGCATCGGGTATCGATAAACCACGAAGCGACGATTTTGCGAGATCCTGCGAAAAATATGAATTTCAAATAATAGAAAAGCGATGTGAAAATGAATGGTGCGCATTTCTAATAAAGACTTAAGAATTGTTTCAGCCCAAATAGGAAAGTTCCCACAAAACCTATCGGAAATATCTTTAAAATGTTCTTTTGGTTTTCCGATGGTGATAAAATCCGAGCCCGTTCTAAATGGCAAACCTTTTCCAACAATTTATTGGCTCACGTGTCCTTATTTGAGGTATCGAATTTCTCAACTTGAAGCGGAAGGAAAAATTCCAGAATATGAAAAAGCGCTTTTGTCGTCTTCAAAAATATACGACCGACAACTGAAAGCTCACATCATGGCTAGAGAAGAAGCGTTAAAGATGCTAAAGAGATCAAATCTGAAATGGGTAAAAGAGAGAATAAAAAATGCGGGCATGGGTGGCATAGTTGATTTTTCACACATAAAATGCCTTCATTTGCACGTGGCTTATCATCTTGGTGGAATTAAAAATCCCGTGGCCGAAATGGCGTTAAACGAAATTGGAACACTGGAATGTTCGAACGCCATGTGTAAAAAGTACGAAGAGGTGGATTGAATGGATTATTTTGGTGTCATTGACGAGGGAACAACGAGCACGCGAGCTATGATTTTCACAGAAGAAGGAGAGTTAGTATCCATTTCACAAAAAAAACTGACGACTTTTTACCCAAGAGATGGATGGGTCGAGCAATCGGCAAAAGAATTGTATGAAAAAAGCGTTGAATCGTTGAAAGAAGCAGCACAAAAGTGCAAATGCTCGCCCAGATTTCTTGGTATCACAAATCAGCGTGAAACTGTGGTAGCCTGGAATTCAAAAACAGGTGAGCCTCTATACAATGCCATCGTTTGGAGAGACAAAAGAGGACAAGCGCTTTGCGAAAAAATAAGAGCGAAAGGATATGAAAACGAAATTCGCAAAAAAACCGGTTTGTTATTGGATCCTTATTTTTCCGCCTCGAAGATGAAATGGCTTATAGACAATGTAAAAGAAGTAAAAGATGCGATGATGAAGGGAGAACTGAATTTTGGAACCGTAGATTCGTATTTGATATGGAAGTTAACCGGAAAACATCTAACAGAGGTGTCAAACGCTTCTAGAACGCTTCTTTTCAACCTATCAACGCTCTCCTGGGATGATGATTTACTTGAGATTTTTGGTGTACCGTTAGAAACATTGCCCGAGGTTAAACCCTCCGCTTACGATTTTGGCGCCTCGAAATATGGAGATGTTGTAGGGGTTTTGGGAGATCAGCAAGCATCGCTTTTTGGAAATAGATGTTACAATGTTGGTGAAGTGAAATGCACTTACGGAACAGGAGCTTTTGTTTTGGCTAACATTGGAAGTTCAAATGCTTCAATCCCAGATGGTCTTTTAAAAACAATAGCCTGGAAAATAGGAAATGAAGTAACCTATGCATTGGAAGGATCGATTTTAGGAAGTGGTCATAACATCACGTGGATAAAGAAGAACATAGGCTTGATAGAAGAAGAAAGAGAAATAGAACCTCTTGCGAGATCGGTTGCTTCAAGCGAGGGAGTGTATTACGTACCAGCATTGGATGGAATCGGGGCACCAAGGTGGATTCCCGAAGCACGAGGAATTTTTTTGGGCTTAAGTTCTTTTCACACAAAGGCTCATATACTTCGTTCGATTTTGGACGCCATGGCATTTTCCACCGTTGAAGTTGTAGATTCCTTTCGAAAGAGTGGTTTACCCATTTTCAAAATAAGCGTGGATGGGGGAGGAGCTAAGAATTCTTTGCTCATCCAAATTTTGGCAGATGCTTCAAACGTAAAAGTAGAAAGACCAAAATTCAATGAAATGACAGCCTACGGAGCGTTTTTGATAAGTGGAATTGGCGCTGAAAAGTGGGATTTTGAGAGACTGAAGTTATATAATAACCCATCTGATATCTTTGAATCCAAAAAAAATCTTTCAAACGAATACGCTAAATGGTTAAAAGCCGAAGAAATTGCAATAAGATGGTCGAAAAAAGATTTTTAACTGACAGAAAGGGGAAAACGCGTGCGCTTTTACGTCGATTCGGCAAACTTGAAAGAAATAGAAAAGGCCATTTCGTTAAGATACGTTGAAGGTGTAACAACGAATCCCTCTCTTTTAAGGCGTGAAAGAATATGGGAAAGCTTTGAAAGCATAGAGGAATTTTATTCAAAGTTGATGAATGTGTGCGATGGAGAAATTTTCGCACAAATTCCTTCGTCTTACATCCCAGAATTTCTAAGAAAAATAAAAAGAATGGACACTTCCCGATTTGTTGTAAAAGTCCCATCGGTTCCAGCAGGCTTAAAAATTGCCAGTGAGTTAAAAGAGAAAGGATACAAAATTTGTGCAACTGCCGTTTACACGTCTTCACAGGCTTTGATGTGGGACGCACTTGGAGTTGATTACATTGCCATTTACATTGACAGAATGAAAAAAAGAGGCTTCAACGTTTTTGAAAACGTGTCTTCCATACTCAAAGCGTTAGAAAATGGCAAAACGAAAGTGTTGGCCGCAAGTGTTAAAGATGTAGAAGAGTTAACAATTGTTATGAATTTAAAGATAGAGCACATGACTTTGAATTACAAAATGATAGAGGATATAACCAAGTGCTCTTTTAGCATAGAAGACACAAAAATTTTTGATAACGACTTTGAAGTGGTGAAGGAACATTTTTACGAAGATGAGAATAGATGAATTCGATGTTGCAAAGGGATTTGCGATATTCGTTGTTGTGTTTGTTCATGCAACTTTTTTGAACTTAGACAAATTGCACGTCCTTACAAGTGGACTACTCATGGTATCTTCAACGCTTTTAGCGCCCGCTATAGCGATTTTTTTCTTCGTATCCGGCTTTTTGGGGTATCGTAGCTATGTGAAGAGAAAGAGTTTTAAAATGTTTGAAAGTCAAAGGTTAAAATCTATTTTGATTCCGTACGTGATTTGGTCAACAATATATCTTTTACTTCAGATTGAGGTGGGGTACATTATAAAACAACCCTATCATTTTACATTTGTAAATTTTGCCCAAAAATATTTGTTAGGGGAAGCGTTTTTACCTTTCTATTACATAATAGTTCTTGCGATTTTTTATCTTTTAACGCCAATAATTTCAAAAATGGACTTAATCAAAATGAAGAAATTATTGATAGTTTTGTTCATAAGTGGACTGACAGTTATGAGTCTTTACTTCGTACCACTTTACTTTGGTAAGGAATACGTGTCTTCTTTAATGACATATCGAGATCCTCTCGCATGGATGTTTTTTTATGTTTGGGGAATGTATTTGGCCAGAAATGACGATATACCCTGGAGAAAACGCCCTTCTATTAAAGTTTTGATTTTGTTTTTTGTATTTTACGCTCTTTCGTGCGTGGAAATAATTAGCGTTCCCAAGATCGTTCAAGATTGGGAATCTTACCTGATTCTTGGTCCAGCTGTGTACGTTTTTTATGTATTTGCAATGGAAATTTACCTATGGTTGAGTTACCATTCATTTAGAAAATTGAAAATTCTGTCAAGGATGTTATCGGCATTGGGGAAAAATTCATTTGGAATTTATCTTAGCCATGGATTGGTACTTTATTCGATCCTGGGAATTGCTCTGATGTTTGATCATAATCTGCTAAATGAGTCAAATTTCATTTTAAACGCCACAGGTGGGATTATAGGCTTAGGAATCTGTTATGAACTTTCACAAATAATGAATAAATCAACCTTACTAAGGAAAATGCTGGGATAACTTATTTGGAGGAAGCGAAATGATATTAAAAAGGATTTTATTGTTAACTTCTGAAATTGGGGCTTTTGGTATCTTTTTTTTCTTTGGAAGATCACTCTTTTTGGAGTGGTTAATACCGCTTTTATTTTTCTTTTCCGCCTTGTTTTCTTACATTATTTTCGTTACTAAAATAAAGAAAGAAAAAGATGAAAAGGCCTCTTCTTTTCTTTCATCATCAAAAAACCTTCTGATCTTTACAGTCATAAAAAACGACATCACATCGGCAAAAAGATTTGTAGGACATTACAGCAAGTTCCCTTCTAATTTTCGTACTCTGATATTTGATGATAATTCTACCGATGGAACGTACGAATATTTAGTGAAAGCTTCGAAAGATTTTGAAAATGTTGAAATTAGAAGGCTTATAAGATCCGGAAGGGTTTTACATCCAAAAGGTGAAGGATTTGAAATTGCCCTTAAAGATGAAAAAAGTGATTTTGTTTTCATCTGTGATAGTGACAGCTTGATATCGCTGGATGATTTGAATTTTTTAATTTTAACGATGGAAAAAGAAAAACTCGATTACGTGTCAGCTCAAAGAAGAAATATAGAAAAGGAAAAGATATCTTACTACTCTGCGGATGTAAATGAACTTTTCATGTCTTTGATGAATGAAGTGGCAAGTCTATTTGGAGGAAGCATATTTCCAGGATCAGGCCACTTGATTCACAAAGAAAGTTTCAAGACTTTTAAATACGATGATGTTTGCTTGAGCGATGATACTTACATTGGAAATTGGATTACGCAACACAAAAAGAAAGGGAAAAGGATATATTCTGCTTCAGTGATGGAATTGGCCCCTGAAAAATTCTCGGTTAAATTATCTCAAATGCTCAAATGGACGAAAAATGGTGTTCTTGAAAGAATAAGATCACTTTCAATGGGAGTTTTGATTCAGTACTTCGCGCTATTTATGATAATTTTTTCATTTTTATTTCCTAAGACTTATCTTTCTTTAATAACCTACGGTGTGTTGGCAATTTTATTTGGAATTATCCTCGGTATGGCGCTGTCCTTTAAAAAAATTAAAGGGGCAATACTAGGCTTTTTGGCATTTTCGTTAGAATTATTTTTCTCAACACTCTATAACGTTTACGTGTACAACAGAGCTATATTCAGTAATCCACGCTATTTGGAAAGTGGAAATTTTGAAAAAACGAAGCGTGAATGATTAGCGCTTTTTCCTTAAGAAGCTTAAAGTCTCATAAAAAGCTCTTAAAACACTCATAACTACTTTTTTTGTTTTATTGTGGCCAGGACCATAACCAAAATTTCGAACAGAACGGAAGAAATCCTTATTTCCAGCATTATGAACGACAGGAATGATTTCTCCGTTTGCCAGATAAAATGTGGAATTTTTTATGTAGAACTTTCTTTTAGAAGTTGTTGGTATGAAATTGTATTTTGAATCTATTTCGTAAAAACCACTCTTATAAATGAAATAATTGGACAATATCATATCCACTCCCCACGCCTTTTTATCCAATACAAGATCGAACATTTTTTTCACGATTTGGATAAATGTGTTGGAAGGGTAAACAACGAAACCTGCATTTATAAGATTTTTTCCTTTAAGAAAATTGACAATCTTATCGGCGTTTTTCACTTTACGGTTTGTTATGAGTATTTCCATGTTTGGAGATATTTTTTCGGTTACCCCACGTACCATTGATGGTTTTAATGTGAAAAGATGAGATATATCCGATTGAAATATTATGTCCCCACTATCACACAGGATAACTTGTTCGTATTGTGGATTGTCTATTAAAAAATCATGTAGATCCATAAATCTTAAAGTATTTATGAATCCTTCATCTTTGTGTTTGCTTTCAAAAATCAAGGCTCCATCAAATTTTTTCTTAATGTTATCACTTAGACCCCAATCTATTATTAAAACGTCCGTTTCAGATAAATTCACGTTTTCTTTTAACGATTTGTACCAATGATTAAGCAAGAAATCTTCGTATTTTTCATTACATGCTGTAGTTATTAGATATTTTTTCACAATTTCCTCCCAATTCAATAATTTCATGTAAGCGGTTTGAATTATAGCATTGAGAACAAAAAAAGTGTATAATTAGCAAAGATGAGCGAGAATCCAAATGTTGATTTTGAAGATTTTATAAAATTAATGGTGCTTTCTTTTCCATTTTTAGCAGCTTTTTATCTCATGAAAAAGGTTATACCCTCTTCTGAAATAGCTGCGGTGATTTTGATTTCATTTTCCATCTACATAATCTGGTGTTTTCACATTTTGTTGAAAAAGAAAGGCTTCGGAATAGGTACATGGTTTAGAATGAAAACATTTGGAAATGACCTGTTATGGGCTATAATAATATTTCCAATCGTTTTTGGTGTATACCTTTTGATGGCTTTTCTAACATCAAAGATCTGGAGCGCTAACATACTGCGTCCTTATTTTTCGTTGAACACAAATCCTTTTCTGATGGTCTTAGCTTTAGGGTTGTTTTTTCCAGTTGCAGAGGAAGTGCTCTTTAGAGGTGCGATATACAACTATCTGGAACGGAAATTTTCCCCTGAATTTTCAATGGTTATGGTGTCTACGGCATTTGCGGTGGTACATCCATTAGAGGATTGGATGAAAATGTTTGTGCTTGGAATACTCTTAAATTTGTTATACTATAGAAAGAAGACCTTGACGGTTCCAGCCACAATCCACGTTATGGTGAATTTGCTTTATCTGTCGATTATGTATTTTTACACGTCAAGGGTCTGAAAGAGGTGGTAATATGTTCAACAAATTTTCAAAACGGGCAGCTCAAGTTTTCGTGAATGCGCAAGATGAAGCTCGCGCTTTAGGACATTCGTACGTTGGAACCGAACATTTGCTCTTGGGAATAATGAAATCCGCCAACGGAGAGGCCTACAACATTCTCCGCGAAAGCGGTTTAGATTATCCTTCATTGAGAAAGGAAATAATAACCATAGTTGGTTCTGGCATTCCGAGGGAAAGCTTTTCCTCCCCCCAAATGACTCCACGAGCAAGAAAGATCATAGAATTGGCTTATGAAGAAGCTCAAATGCTAAAGCAAAATTACATTTCAACGGAGCACATCCTTCTTGCCATATTGCGTGAAGGTGAAGGAGTGGCAGCCCATATTTTGAGAAAATTCGGTATTGATTTGAGTGAAATGAGAAGAGAACTCATAGAAGAGATGGGGATCATACCAAGAGAAGAAGACGAAGAAAGTGATAGATTCGTTAAAGACTCTTCTAAAGATGTTTCAAGAAGTGTGAAAACTCTTGAGAATCTTGGCGTTGATCTCACAGAAGAAGCGAGAAATGGAAAATTAGATCCTGTTATTGGTCGTGAAAAAGAAATAGAGAGGATAATGCAAATTTTATCCAGAAGAAAGAAGAACAATCCCGTTCTTATTGGTGAACCTGGAGTTGGAAAAACTGCCATTGTGGAAGGACTGGCTCAAAAGATAGCATCTGGAGATGTGCCGGAATTGCTTAAAGGAAAGATCATCTTTTCTCTGGATGTTGCCGCACTTATTGCTGGAACAAAGTACAGAGGCGAATTTGAAAAGAGATTGAAAAAAGTCATAAATACGGTTAAAGATGACAAAAATATAATACTCTTCATAGATGAGGTGCACACAATAGTCGGAGCGGGGGCTGCCGAAGGGGCAGTCGACGCGGCCAACATCTTGAAGCCACCCTTGGCACGTGGTGAAATTCAAATAATAGGTTCCACCACACCAGATGAATATCGGCAATACATAGAAAAAGATGGGGCTCTGGAACGAAGATTTCAAAAGGTGTACGTTAGCGAACCCACAGCAGAACAAGCACTGGAAATATTAAGGGGTTTAAAATCCAAGTACGAAGTTCACCATGGAGTCAAATACAGCGATGAAGCTTTAGAATTCGCAGTTAAACTCTCTCAGCGCTACATAAGTGATCATTATTTACCAGATAAAGCCATTGACGTTATAGACGAAGCTGGTGCGAGGGCACGCCTGCAAAATATGATCATTCCGGATGAGATAAAGAGGATAGAAATTGAGATAAAGAATGCGCAAGAAGAGAAAGAGCTTGCTGTTGCTCGCCAGGATTACGATCAGGCTGCGGAAATCAGATTAAGAGAAAGGGAGCTTCAACAAAGATTGAACGCCGCTTACAATAGGTGGAAAAAAGCGCATGAAACGGAAATAATACATATCGGAACTGAAGATGTATCGCAAATAGTTTCAAACTGGACAGGCATACCTTTGACGAAGATCGAAAAGAGCGAAAGTCAAAAGTTGTTAAGTCTGGAAAAAGAACTTCACAAACGAGTTGTTTCTCAGGAAGAAGCCATTCGGGCGATATCACAAGCTATAAGAAGGGCAAGAGCTGGATTAAAAGATCCAAGAAAACCAACGGGTTCATTCATGTTTTTAGGTCCAACCGGAGTGGGAAAAACAGAGTTGGCCAAAGCGTTGGCTGAATATCTCTTTGGAGACGAAAATTCTCTTATAAGGATTGATATGTCCGAATACATGGAAAGATTTGCCGTTTCGAGACTTGTTGGAGCCCCTCCAGGCTACGTGGGTTACGAAGAAGGAGGAACTTTGACAGAAAAAATAAGGCGAAAG
This sequence comes from Mesoaciditoga sp., assembly GCF_054006115.1. Taxonomy (NCBI): domain Bacteria; kingdom Thermotogati; phylum Thermotogota; class Thermotogae; order Mesoaciditogales; family Mesoaciditogaceae; genus Mesoaciditoga; species Mesoaciditoga sp. The sequence goes on from NZ_JBPNHS010000022.1 coordinate 96,852, forward strand.
CCTTTTTCAGTGGTTTTGCTTGACGAAATAGAAAAAGCCCACCCAGACGTTTTCAACATCCTGTTGCAGATATTAGACGAAGGGCGCTTAACCGATTCACAAGGGCATACCGTTGATTTTAGAAATACCATAATAATAATGACTTCGAATTTGGGTGGAGAAATAATAAATAAGACAAAGCACGCTTTGGGTTTCGTTGAAGAAAATAGCGAAGAAGCTTCCTACTCTTCTATGAAGTCCATAGTGATGGAAGAAGTAAAAAGAACGTTTAGACCTGAATTTTTAAACCGACTCGATGAAGTTATAGTTTTCCATCCGCTCAAGAAAAAGGATATCGAAAAGATAATAGACATTCTCATGAAAGATGTGAAAAAACGTATTGAAGAACGTGGAATGAGGATCACTTTAAACAGAAAAGCGAAGGAATACATCATCTCAAAAGGATTCGACCCAATATACGGTGCGAGGCCTTTAAAGCGGGAAATTCAAAGGGATATAGAAGATCCCCTCTCAGAAGAGTTATTGGCGAACAAGTTTTCTTTAGGAGATACCATTGTGGTAAGTGTAAATAGAGGAAGAATAGTCTTTAGAAAACGAAAATCAAAAAACAAAAAGGTAATTTTAAGTGAAGCGGGAAAAGGATAAAGTTTACGTTTGCTCTAATTGCGGATACACTTCGGCAAAATGGTTTGGAAGATGTCCCCAATGTGGAGAATGGAACACCGCAGTAGAAGTAGAAGGGGCCGTTAAAAACGCCCCTTCTTCAATAGAATTCGCATCTTCAAAAGAAAGCGTTTTAAAAACAGAACGCGTAAAAACGAGGATGCGAGAGATGGATAGAGTTTTAGGTGGTGGATTAACAAAGGGAAGCGTGATTTTGCTTGCGGGTGGTCCGGGGATTGGAAAGTCTACATTGTTGTTGCAATACGCTTCCGAACTCGCAGAAAATGGAAATGTTTACTATGTGAGCGGAGAAGAGTCTATTTCGCAAGTGTTGTCGCGCGTGAAAAGGCTTGGTGTTGAAAAAGATACACTTTTTCTTTCTTCCAGCGTCGAAGTTGATGGTATTCTTTCCTCTATAAAGGGAAAGCCGGTCGCCGTTATTTTCGATTCTATCCAAACTCTTCACATATCTGGCATGAACGCGTTAACCGGAAGTCTATCCCAAATGAGAGAATGCACGGCAAAACTTGTAGAATACGCAAAAAAAACCGATACGTCAGTTTTCATGATAGGTCATATAACTAAGATCGGAAACATAGCAGGACCTATGGTGCTTGAACATATGGTAGACACGGTGCTTTACCTGGAAGGAGAAGCGAGATCTGGAAGAAGAATTTTGAGATCTACAAAAAATCGTTTTGGGCCCACGGACGAAATAGCAGTTTACGAAATGAGCTCACGAGGAATGGTAGAAATTCCAGATCCATCTAAAATATTTGCCGACATGGACTCTGAAGAACCTGGCAACGCTTTATCAGTGGTAGTGGAAGGTTCTCGTTCGTTGTTGGTAAATGTTCAAAGTTTAACAACTTTTAACAGGCGCTCAAATTCAATAAGAATTGCTCGAGGAATAGAAAATTCAAGGCTTTTCATGCTTTCGGCTTTAACATCAAATTATCTGGGAGTTCATTTAGAAAATAACGATCTTTATCTAAACATTTTAGGAGGATTGAAAATCACAGATCCGGCCATCGATTTGGCGGTAATCGCTGCGCTCTATTCTTCTGCAAAAAAGATGAGCTTTCCGGTAAAAACCGTTTTTATTGGAGAAGTTGGACTTGACGGAAGGGTAAGACCCGTACAACAAATGAAAATGCGAATTTCAGAAGCGAGAAGAATGGGAATAAAAAGAATTATATCTTCTTACCTTTCAAAAGAAAAAGGAATTATGGGTGTTAGAACGATAAAGGAAGCCATAGCAAAGGCTCTGATGGAGGATGAATGAAATGGATTACGACGAAATATTGAATATGCTGACATTGGTTTCACCTGGAACGGCTCTGAGAAATGCCATTGACGATATAATGCGAGCAGACAACGGTGCCATAATATTTTTCGTGCAGAATCCATCTGAATACGTGAAAAACGGAATCATTCAACCAGGCTTTGAACTTAACTGTCCATTTACCGCTAACAAACTATACGAACTTGCAAAGATGGACGGCGCCATAGTTATATCTGAAGATCTTAAAACTATTTGGTACGCAAACTCTCATTTGGTACCAGATAGTACCATACCTAGCGATGAAACTGGAACGCGGCACAAAACTGCTGAAAGGATTGCCAGGCAAACCGACAAATTCGTTTTGTGTATTTCTCAAAGAAGAAAAGTTATAACTCTCTATCGTGGAACATGGAAACACATGTTAAATGACGTCTCATTCGTTGTTATGCAAATGAATCAAGGCCTTCGTGCTATTGAGAGGTACAGAAGTAATTTTGATAAGGGGATTTCTGATATAGACATTCAGGAAATAGAAGGACGGGTTACGTTATTTGACGTGGTTGAAGTTATAGAAAGGGGAATTGCAATTCTTCAAATTTCCAAAGAATTGAATTTCTATCTTGCCGAACTTGGAGAAGCAGGAACACTTGCAAAAGTGCATTTGAATGAATTGCTTTACGATGTGGAAAATATCATAAAATTGCTGATAATGGATTACGCATCTGATGAAGCAATAGGCGAGGAACATGAACCGGGTGATGTCTTTACAAAATTGATGGGTTACAAAGGCGATTCCAATTTTATCGCAAAAACTCTCGGCTATGAACTTCAGGAAGCTCAACTGTTCGAATTGGAAATCCAACCTCGTGGCTATCGATTACTTAGAAATATTCCAAGAATACCCATGAGCGTTGCAAAAAACGTGATAAAGCGCTTTAGAAATCTCTCGGGCATTTTAAACGCATCCTTCGATGAACTTGTCAAAGTTGAAGGAATAGGCGAAAAGCGTGCTCAATCGATCATCACTGGCATCTCTTCTCTAAAGCATAGAGCGAATTTGAAATGAATTATAACGACGTTAAGCGCATCAATTATTCGCGTAAAATTATTATTTGGGGGGAATAATCATGGAATGGGCGTTGGCTTTAATACCAACTTTCCTTGGTCTTTACGTTGGATACACATTGCACCCGGGAATGGGAATGCTGCCAGGAGGCGTTATAGGAGCATCTGTAGGTGTCGCACTTTACTTTTTGTTCAAAGACTTAAAAGGTAGAAAAATAGAACCAATAAGTTTTTCCGTGGGTTTGGGATCTTTTACCGTTTTTTCCGCAACGGGTTTATTCCTTACCGACCATTTATGGAGCAAAAACATCATAACGATTTCAGCCGTAAAACTCTCTGTGATTTTTATGGCACTTTTAAGTGCTGTTGAAATATCTAAAAGGGTGAATTTAGAAAAGATATTAAGCAAAGAGAAGTTCAAAAATAGAGGAAGTTTTATATTTGATACATCGGCGCTTTTAGAAGACAAAATTTTAGACCTTTTTGACATAGGGCTCTTCAATGGTACCGTTATTGTACCCCAATTCGTTCTAATAGAATTACAAAAACTCGCAGATAGCTCTGACAATGAAAAGAAGGAGAAAGGACGCAAAGGATTTGAAATAGTTGAAAAGATAAAAAAGATCCCGGACATAAACTTTAAAATAGACGATACCATAACTTACGAAGAAGGAAAAGTAGATGAAGAAATAGTAAATCTTGCAAGAAAGTTCAGCGGACAAATAGTAACTTTGGATTACAACCTCACGAAGATGGCTCAATTGCAAGGTGTAAAGGTGCTGAATTTAAATCATCTTTCCGAAATACTCAAACCCACTTTGCTTCCAGGCCAAAAAGTTATGATTCAAATAATTCGAAGAGGAAAAAACAAAGAACAGGGAATAGGATTTACAGAAGATGGAACGATGATAGTTGTGGAAGACGGTGGAAACTTCGTTGGTACAAACCATGAAATAGTCATAACAAATATTCTTAGAACAAATGCTGGAAAGCTCTTATTCGGGAGAATAAATCCAAAATGACAACTGCCATAATTCTATGCGCGGGATCTTCTACACGCTTTTCACAGGGAAAAGATAACAAAACGCTTCAAATATTGGATGGAAAACCGATCTTCATGCACTCGGTGGAAAAATTCCTTTCGTGTGGCGTAAAAAAAATCATCTTGGTTGTAAAAATAGAAGAAAAACCTCTCTTTGAAAAATTCCTTCCAAAAGAGGAATTTTTTTCCTTTGTCGTTGGTGGAAATAGAAGACAAGATTCTGTGATGAACGCTTTAAAAGTAATTGAAGATAATGAAAAAATTTTAATCCATGACGGCGCACGTCCTTTGGTAAGTGTTGATTTAATCAACAGAGTAAAAAACAAAATAGTACCTCACGCATGTGTGGTGCCAGTTATTCCAAGTGAAGATGCTTTAAGGATAAAAAAATATGGTAAACTATACTCCATAGATCGAAGCAAAGTTTTCAGAATACAAACGCCACAAGGTTGCATTGCCGGAGAATTGAAAGAGCTTTATCAAGAGCATGAAAATGAGTATTTCTACGATGATGCTGCAGTTTTTGAAAAAAATGGAATAGATGTCATAGGTGTTATGGGAAGTAAGGAAAACGTTAAAATCACAACAAAGGAAGACATAGCGTTAGTCACTTTTTTCTTAAAACGTAACCAAGGGAGGAAAGAGTTCTGACATTTCTTGCAATAATAATACCCGTTTTGTTTTTGGGTTGGACGCTTGGTTTCAATAACATGTCAACCGTTTTTGGCCCTCCAGTTGTATCTGGAGTTATAAAATACCGCATAGCTACCATTTTGGCTTCCGCATTTATTCTTTTGGGAGCATTATTAGGTGGAAATATGGGTGTTGGAACAGTTTCAACCATCACCCATCTTTCGGTGTTATCAGCTGTGAGTGCTTCTTTGAGCGCAGCGATCGTTACATTGATCATGACGTCATTTTCTATTCCAACTTCTATAACACAGGGAGTTATAGGTGCCGTTGTTGGAATAGGCATAGTTGAGGCTAATGTAAACTGGCTATTGGTTATAAAATTGATAATATTCTGGGCACTCACTCCCTTTGGCGCCATATTGCTTTCATTTTTGCTCTTTAAACTAATAGCCTCATTTTACCAGAATATGAAATCAGTGAGAAGGCGTGGCAGCTTCGTCAGGCTTTTATCCCTTTCTGCTGGAATTTATGCCGCGTATTCGCTTGGAGCAAACAACCTTGCGATTGTAAGCGGTCAATTTACAAGTAAGGGAATGTTGACCGTGCCACAGGCACTTATCTTCGGAGGGCTTGCGATGGCTCTTGGAACTTTCACAGCAAGCAAAAAAGTTATTTACGCCGTTGGAAAAGATATAACAAACTTAGATCCATTAGGCTCAGCTGTGGCACTTGTTGCAGAATCGACAGCCTTGCTTGGTTATTCTCTAATCGGAATTCCAACTTCAAGCGCTCAAGCCGTCGTGGGGGCAGTCATAGGCGTTGGACTTGTTAAGGGAACCAAGATGATAAATGGTAAAACACTGATAAAAGTAATTTCTGGTTGGACAATAACTCCCTTTGCAACTGGAGCTCTTGCTGTTATAATATACGAGATCTTGTTAAAAGTATGGAGGTGAGTTATGTCGTTACTCTTCGGTAAAAAAGAAAACGAAGTGTTGGATTTGTTCTTCAAGCACCTCCTGAAAGTAAAGGAGACATTGGAAGCCACCTACAAATTATTCGAAGTTTCTGCGGATGAAATAAGCGATGTGGCTTCAGAAGTTAGGCATTTAGAAACGGAAGCAGATTCAATTAGAAGGAATGCGGAAACTCTAATGTACAGTGGAGCTTTTCTAGCTCAATCGAGAGGAGATATGCTAGGTTTAATAGAAACAATAGATAAAATATCCAACAAGGCAGAATTCGTTTCCGATCTAATTTACCTACAAAATTTGGAAATTCCAGCGGAATTGATAGAAGATTACAAAAAAGAGTTCGAAATATCCATGAAAACATATGATGCTCTCCATAAAGCATGTGAAAATCTCTTTGAAGACATCGAAAAAACAAAAGAATTGGTTTTAGAAGTTGAAAAATTCGAAAATCAAGGAGATCACGTTGAAAGAGAATTGGTAAGAAAGATATTCGGTATGGACGTAGAATTGGCTTTTAAAATGCAATTGAGGGAATTGGCCTTCCAGGTTGGGGATATAGCAGATAGATCCGAAGACGCTTCCGATAGAATAGAAATAATACTTTTGAAAACGAGTGCGTGATAGCGTTTTATGTCCGATATAAAAGATATAGAAGAACTCTTAAAGACGATGAAATTTCTGCGTGCTCCAGGTGGATGCGAATGGGATGCGGCACAAACCCATGAAAGCCTAAAGCCTTACATGATAGAAGAGGCTTTTGAAGCTGTGGAAGCCATAGATTCAAAAGATCCTCAGAAATTGAAAGAAGAGCTTGGTGATGTTTTGCTTCAAGTGATATTCCATGCCATTATATCTGAAGAAGAAGGAGAATTCGATATCTACGATGTAGCTAAAACCTTGAACGAAAAGCTAATTCGAAGGCATCCCCATGTTTTTGGAAACGTGAAAGGTTATTCCTACGAAAGATGGGAAGAAATAAAGGCCTCCGAAAAGAAAGAAAAAAAGAAAAAGCTTGGAAATCTTAATCCCGCTTTACCAGGGCTTTCTATGGCAAGACGCATTCAAGAAAACGCGGCCGCTTACGGTTTTGATTGGAAAACCCCCGAACCTGTTTTCGATAAAGTAGAAGAAGAATTTCAAGAGCTCAAAGAAGCAAAAACGCGCGAAGAAGTGGAAGAAGAGCTTGGTGATTTGCTCTTTGCCGTGGTAAATCTTGCAAGACATTTGAACATCGATCCAGAAGTCGCGGTCAGAAAGGCAAATGAAAAGTTCATAGACAGGTTTGAAAAGATGTACGAACTTTCAGAAAAAGAAGGTGTTGATTTCAAATCTCAACCCGTTGAAATAATGGAAAAATTCTGGCAAAAAGCCAAAGGAGAGGAGTGAGTAATTTGAAAAAGTTTCTAATTCTTTCGTTTATTGTGAGTGTGTTTGTTGTGGCAATCTTTGCAACGTCTGCCACACCAACGACAGTGTCAACTAACGCGACCAATCAGATGGTTGCTTTGGTAAATGGTGAGCCAATATACGCTGAAACTTTGCAGATAGCGGCAAACGTTCCCGAAACGTTAAAAGCCATAGAAAAGGCAAACCCAAAGATGTATCAAGTAATGGTTTCATCCAAAGCGGGAGCAGAATTTCTCAAAGCTTACAACGAAACTGTGCTAAGAGATTTGATAGACAGCGTTCTTATGGAACAATTAGCAGAGAAAGATTACGGAATTAAGTTCACAGATGCACAGGCTCTTCAAAAGATAAAAGAACAGATAGATCAGATGCTTAAATCATACAACATAACCATGGATCAATTTTCACAATATTTGAAATCTCAAGGTTATGGAAGTGTTGAAAAGTTTGAAAAGAATTCTATATTCACAATGAAGTTTACCCTCACCGTTAACGCTTTGAAAAAAGTTGTGACGTCATCCGCCACGGTAAGCGAAAATGAAGTGAAACAATACTACAAGGCAAATTTGGATATGTTTAAAACTCCAAAGCAGATAAACGTTGAACACATAATGTTGAACTCTGAGGCCACGGCAAATAAGGTGCTAAATGAAATAAAATCAGGTGCGATCACATTTGAATCCGCGGCTTCAAAGTACTCTTTGGACGTTCAAACAAAAGACAAAAATGGAGATTTAGGATGGATACCCGAAACATCTCAAATGCCCTCATTTGAAGCACAACTTTTCAAAACCAAAATAGGTGGTATAGTGGGTCCGGTTAAGACATCGTACGGCTGGGAATTGTTCAAAGTTATAGGGAAAAAAGACGCTTCTGTGAAAAGTCTGGACGAAATGTCAAGTCAAATAAAAAACGAACTGCTTTCCCAAAAGCAGCAAAAAATATGGAATGATTGGATGAAAAATATTTTTGATAAATTCAAAAAAGAAAGCACTATAAAAATGTTTATTTAAAGAAAAAAGAAAGAAGTGAGAAAATGGCGGTTACAAAAGAAAAAATTATGGAAGCCCTAAGAGCCGTTATCGATCCGGAAATAGGGTTGGATGTTGTATCTCTTGGTTTAGTCTACGAAGTTAATATTTCAGAAGAAGGAGACGTAAAGATAAAAATGACAATGACGACTCCAGGATGTCCTCTCGTTGGAATGATAACAGAAGATGCGAAGAACATATTGGAAAATGTGGAAGGCGTGAAATCCGTGGATGTGGAACTGGTATGGGATCCACCGTGGACGCCCGACATGATAGAACCAGAGGTGAGGGCGCGTCTTGGCCTCTGAAAAATGGACTGTTAAAAGTGTTTTAGAATGGACCACAAAATATTTGAAAAAAGTTTCGCCATCTCCGCGTGTAGACGCGGAGATGCTTTTGAGTTACGCTACTTCGCAAAGTAGGTTATGGCTTTACACCCACTTTGACGAGTATTTAAACGACGATGCGCTAAAAAAATACAGAGAATTCATAAAAAAAAGATATGAAGGAGTTCCAGTTCATCATATCATCGGAAAAAAGTCGTTCATGGCTTTGGAATTTAAAATAAACGACAAAGTGTTGGTGCCACGTCCGGAAACTGAAGAATTAGTTGAAAGAGTTATCATAGATGCAAAAAGGCAAAAATGGTTAAAGATAGTTGAGATCGGTTGCGGAAGCGGTGTTATATCAGTTTCTATAGCAAAATACGTCCCTGATTGTGAAATATGGGCAATTGATGTGGACGAGAACGCCATAGCGCTTACCAAAGAAAACGCAAAAATTCATAATGTTTCTGAAAAAATACATATTGGCACTTACGGCATAGAGCCCTTATCTCCGGACATCGTCGTTTCCAATCCTCCGTATCTTACAAAAGAAGAATGGCAAGAACTGCCTGAACTTCACAAAGAACCTTACAACGCTTTAGTTGGAGGCGAAGATGGTAATGAACTTTACAAATTCATTCTTAAAAGGTATTTTCCAAAAATCTTCTACTTTGAAATAGCACATCCATTTAGAAAGAGCTTGAAAACTTTTTTTGAAAAGGAAGGCTTTTCGTACGAGATAATCAACGATATATCAGGAAGAAATAGAATAGCCGTGGTGAAAAAATATTAGTTACAATATTTTCAAACGATAAACGCCAAAAATTGAACTTTAGGGCAAAAAATAGATTCTTTCATTTAATTTGATTTTCATGCGATAAAACTGTTCACTTCTTAATGGATATTCGTGTATAATGAACTTAATTCAAGGATTGAATGAAAATTATAAACTTCATAAAAACGTAATATTATATTTATATCTTATCAAAGTTATTTTTCATTTTTTATCAATGGCAACTGCAAAAGTTTGCGAAGGGTGAAAGATATGGAATTGAAGAAATTTCTCGCTGCCAACATGGCCGAAGCCATGATAAAAGTAAAAAATGAATTGGGATCAGACGCGGTAATCCTCCAAACACGTCGCGTGCGCCGAGGCGGATTTTTGGGAATAGGTTCGAAAGTATTCGTTGAAGTGACCGCCTTTAGAGAAGATGATCAAAGTGATCACTTAAAAAAGAAAGAAAGCACGTATTTCAAAGAAAGTGAAAGTACCAGTGAATTGAAAAGTGAATTGAGTGAAATAAAGAGCACTCTGAAAATCATGAATCAACGTCTTTCTTCTGCAAAAATCAGTGGTAATTTTTCAGAACCCTTTGAAAGCATATACGTCAGATTGGTTGAAAAGGGAATGAAGAGCGAAGAAGCTTCAAAGATCGTTACAGAGCTTTCAAAAAATATGAGTACAGTTGAAGCTAAAAATAAGGAGAAACTTTCTGCGGCTCTAAGATCCCACTTTGAAAAAATGGTAAAAACAGAGAAAATAAAATTCTCAGCGCCAAAGAAGGCAATGCTCATAGGTCCAACAGGGGTGGGTAAGACAACCACGCTTGCAAAGATAGCGGCCATGATAAAAATGAAAGAAAGGCAACCTCTGACGATCGTCACTTTGGACACTTACAGGATAGCGGCAGCTCAACAGATGAAAACGTATGCGGACATAATGCATATACCTTTTAAAGTTATTTATACTCCAGATGAAGCTTTTGAACTTTCATCTAAAGTAAAAGACGAAGTGCTCTTGGTTGATACCGCTGGAAGAAGCCAAAAAGATGAAATGAAAATCACTGAGATATCCTCTTACGTTCAAAAGATAAAACCGGACATCGTTTTCCTTGTGGTGGATGCGACTAAAAAGCGAGAAGACATGGAAGACGTTCTAAGGCGCTTTTCGGTAGCCGCTCCAACACATTTCATACTTACCAAGGTAGATGAAACGTCTTCAATATTGGGGGCTGTTAAAGCTTTGGAAGAATTTTCTCTTCCCATATCCTTTGTTACCAATGGTCAAAACGTTCCAAATGATATAATCAACGCCGATGAGATAGACATACCTTCTTTGATGATTAAGGAGGTTTTAAAATGATAGAAGATCAAGCCGTTGCCTTAAGGAACAGCGTAGACACAGCCAAATTCGTTGTATTTGCCTCTGGAAAAGGAGGAGTAGGTAAATCTCTTGTAACACTAAATACGGCCGTTTCTCTTGCCAAAAGGGGTAAAAAAGTGCTCGTTATAGATATGGACGTCGGATTTGCGAATCTTGATGTTCTGGGCGGAATAAATGTAAAACACACGTTGAAAGATTTTTTTAATGAAGGTTTAAGCGTAAAAGATATTCTTGAAGAAACCGCGTATGGTTTTTCACTTTTAAGCAGTGGAAATGATGTGGAAGACATATATGCCTTTGAAATGGGAGAAATGGAAAGATTTTTTTCTGAATTTCAAATGCTTGGCAATGAAATGGATTACGTTCTCATAGACATGGGAGCGGGATATTCAGAAAAAATGGACAGCGCTTACATGGCTTCAGATGACTTTGTTTTGGTTTTAACTCCAGAACCAACAGCGATAATGGATGCTTACACTTTTTTGAAAATTTTATCTTTAAAAGGGCTAAAAAGTAAGTTGTATCTCATGGTCAACATGGCGAATTCGTTGAATGAGGGTAGGATGCTCGGAAAAAGATTTCAAGAGATAACGTCAAAATTCACAACGTTGAAATTCGAAAAATCTTACTCTATGCTTAACGATATACGAGTTAAAAAATCGGTTAGAGAACAAAAGCCCTTTGTGCTTTCTTACAAACACATTCAACCTACATTTGGCGTAATGGGGCTGGTTTCTGCTATAATGGAAAATCAACATGAAATGGTGAATAGAAAAGGTAGCTTTGTGGAAAAGATAAAAAAATTTTTCAGGTGGGGGAGATGAGCGTTGGCTTATTTCCTCGAGGAAGTCGATGTAAGCAAATTAAAACCCGGTTTACCTTTAAGAATAGAGGCAAGTTCCATCACGGGCTTTACGGGAGGCGTGTTCAAATCTACCGTTCAGGATGTTGAAAACGATATCGTGAAAGCGGCAATGCCTTCTTTGAAGGGAAGGTTTGTCCCATTCCCAAAAGGTTTGACGGCTCGTCTCTCGGTGGTGGACAAGATGTCTCTGTACGTTTTTTACGGAGTAGTTTTGGAAAACAAAGAAGAAGATAATCTTCCTCTGACTTTGTTTAGAATACAGGGAAAAATAAGAAGGGTTCAGAGGAGAAGATTTTTAAGAATAAAATTCATAGCAAATGGAACTTTGATAACACCGGAGAATGAAAGTGTAACTTTTATGAGCTTTGACGTAAGTGCCGGGGGAATGAAGATAGGGACAACTAAAGAACTCACCGTCGGAACAATAGTCAAAATTAACTTTCAATTCGAAGAAGATCTATTTTTAGCAAATCAAGAGGCAAAAATTGTGAGGAAAATAGAAAATGAAAATCGTACAAATGGGATCTTTTATTACGGTTTGGAATTTTTTAATATGCCTTTATCAACACAAGATAAGATAATGAGGTTTATATTCAAACTCGAGCTGAAATCGAAAGGAGGAAATGAAGAGTGAAATGGAGAGATAAACTAAGTGATATGCAACTTGACGTTTTACAAGAAATAGGAAATATAGGGGCAGGAAATGCAGCAACGTCTCTTTCAAATATGATAGGAAAAACCGTGGACATAGAAGTTCCGCATGCGCAAATCGTGGATCTATCGGATTTGTACAAGGTTCTTGACCAGCCGGAGGAAATAACCGCAGCCACAGTTGTTGGTATAAAAGGAGACGCACCCGGAAAAATGTTGATGATATTTCCATCTCAGGCTGCCAAAAAACTCATATCTTTTCTAATTGGTCAGGAACCAGAAGATCTGACGAGTTTGGATGAAATGGGGCAATCTGTTTTAAAAGAGATAGGAAATATCATGTGCTCTTCGTACATAATAGCACTTTCTAATTTCACGTCTCTTTTCTTGGAAAGTGATGTTCCCATGTTGGTAGTGGACATGTTGGGAGCGATAATCGCAGAAACATCAATTCAAGCCGCGGAAGAGTACGATGATGTTATAATGGTGGAAAATCTTTTAAACATTTCAGAAGAAGGGGACGTTAAAGGCTTTTTGATGCTATTTCCAGAAGGGGAAAGTCTCGATAAAATCTTCTCAAAACTTGGCATTCAGTGAGGTAAAAAAGTATGGCAGGAAAGATAATAATAGGTATAGGCGAATACGCTGTTGCAAGTAATCCCGCTATTCTCGTAACTCTAGGATTAGGTTCATGTGTGGGTGTATGCATAAGGGACAAGAAAAAACGTGTAGGTGGAATGATACATGTCATGCTTCCGGAAACAAATGCAACCACTGGAAAATTGAGTAAGTACGCAAAACCGGGAATAGAAATAATGGTTAATGAGATACTCAAAAAAGGCGCAAATCTGCGAGATTTAGAAGCGAAAATAGCCGGCGGAGCGGCTATGTTTCAAAGTAAAGGTTTCGATATTGGAAAGAGAAACGTTGAAAAGGTAAAAGAGGTTCTACTTTCTTTGAAAATTCCACTAGTCGCTGAAGACACTGGACAAAATAGGGCAAGAAGCATAGAGTTTCACCTTGACACAGGAGAGCTATTTATCAAGAAAGTTGGTGGAAAAGAAAAGATTGAACTCTCCAAAATATAAGGCATGGACCTACCTATTTTTATTGTTTGAATTCTTATTTCTTCTTCTGAATGTCCATGCAGGTTGGGATATCGTTGATTCTTTGATAAGGGCAACTGTTTCTGCGAGTTTGATAGAGTTTTTGCTCTATTTGGTTTACGCCATTTTTACATCTGGAAAGAAAGAAAAGGGAAGGTATTTTGATAAAAGAGATTCAAAACGGTAAAGAGTAAAAAAGGTGATATCGCTGAAAAGTTACGTGGATAAAGAATGGGCAGTAAAGAAATTTACACCTTTAATAAGAAAGCTCGCTTACGACCTGGCAAAATCCTTACCTCCTTCCGTTGAAATTGAAGATCTAATTCAAGAAGGAGTGGTAGGTCTTTTAGGGGCCTTGGAAAGGTTTGATCCATCACGTCATGTGAAACTTTCAACTTACGTGGTAACGAGAATTCGTGGTGCAATGTTAGACTATCTCAGATCGATAGATTGGATGCCCCGAACACTCAGAAAAAAGCTAAAAGCTGTGGAACAGGCAAGAATGAAATTCATGAATGAAGATCCAGAAACGATAAACTTCAAAATCGCCGAGGAACTTGGGATAGACGAAAAAGAAGTGGGAATAATTGAACGTGAAATAGCCAGAAATCAAATTCTTTCACTAGATAGATACCTTCTTTCAAACGAAGAAATAGGAGATTTGATACCCTCTCAGGATAAAACCCCAGAAGAACTTTACGAAGACGAAGAAATGGTAATAAAACTAAAAGACGCTATAGACAGTCTAACAGAAAGAGAGAAATTGTTACTTTCGTTGTATTATTACGACGACTTAACTTTCAAAGAAATAGCTCAAATTTTGGAAATAAGCGAGTCGAGAGTGTGTCAAATACATTCTGTGGCTCTTTCGAAGATAAGGGAAAAATTTAAGGGGATGAGGTGATGTTAAGACCAATAGATTTACAAGTTGTAATAGTAAAAAGTGTTGACAGCGCACAAAACGTTGAATACTCCCAACAAATGATGAGTTCCGCTCAACAAATAACAACATTTGAACAGGAAAAACAAAACACGCTTAACAGAAGCAGGGTTATCTCCAAAGATAGAACTCAAAATCCTAACGTTGGCACTTCCACCGATTCTAATGAAAACGGCAAGTCGTTTTACTCGTTTAAAAGACGCAAAAAAGAGAGTGAAAACTCAGATCCTTATCGCGGAAAGGTTATAGATATTCGACTATGAATCTTGAAGAGGTAAAAAAAAGTATCCCCACTCTAAATATGAACTTAAAAGCGAATAGAATAAATGTCTATCCAGCGTCAGATGACGTGTTAGTAGGGATTGCGTTTTCGCTTTTAAGTGAGAATTTAAAGCCATTGATCGTTGTACCAGATATGAGACTTGCATCAAAGTTCGCGAATTTAATCAAAGAAACGGGCTTTGAATGTGAAATATTAGGAGATCATGACACTCTTCCTTTCGAATCTTTGGAACCATCAAAGCAAAGCATCTCGAACAGAATAAAAGCTTTAACGAGTATAGTCAGAAAGAAAACGGCTGTCATTGCAGATGTAATGGCTGCGTTAAAAAGAAGCGCCCCACCTTCATTCTTCACAAATGCCATGCTCCTTCGTAAAGGCGGAAAATTAAAAGAGAACTTCGTAAAATGGCTCATTCAACGGGGCTATAGGCGTGTAATGACAGTTAGAAGTGTCGGAGAATTTGCAATAAGAGGAGACATAATAGACATATTTTCACCTATTTCTACCGCCGTGAGGGTGGAAACATTCGACGATGAAATCGAATCCATTCGCATTTTCAACGCAGATACTCAGTTAAGCGAAAGAAAAGTTGAAAGTGTGGAAATTTTCCCGTTTCTTGAATTTGTAGTCAACGATGAATCTTTAAAGTTAGCGCATGAAAGGTTAAAAGAATCAAATCACCTCGAATTCACGGAAAATTCTTTTGAAACCCTTCAAGGAATGGGTGGACTTTTCTGGAAGAATTCTTACTCCGCTATCGATATGCTTGATAAAGATGAATATCTTGTGGTGTTTGAACCCCAAACATGCAGGAAAAGATATGAAGAATACGAAGAAGAAATTGTAGAGTTGTACGGAAAAAGCTTTGAAGAACTGTACAAAAAATTTTCGTACGCTTTCTTCGAAAATTTGAAACATCCCAAGGAAATCTCAATCTCCAAAAATCCAATAAAAGCTCCATTTGATGACGTAATAAAGATCACTAAAAGTCCAAAATTCTCTTATACCATGCCAAGACAACAATCCAATGACCAAGCAGAAAATATTCAAAGTTCTGGATTTTCAGATATAAAAGAGGGCGATCTAGTAGTACACTCAGAACATGGAATAGGTATTTACGAGGGAACTCAAATTATAAAAGATGTAGACGGGGAACATGAATACATAAAAATAAAGTATAAAAACAACGCCATCCTTTACGTTCCAGTGGAAAAATTCACACTTGTTAACAAGTACGTTGGTTCAAACGAAAAAGCGGTTTTGTCAGATATTAACGGCAGAGAATGGAAAAAGACAAAAGAAAAGATCAAAGCCAATATTGAAGAAGAAGTACGTTCCATGATGGAATTATACGCTGAGAGAGAAGAAAGTGTAGGATACGCATTTGAACCGGACACGGAACTTGAAAGGGCTTTTGCAAAAGGTTTTGAACACATGGAAACTCCAGATCAATCAAAGGCAATAGAAGAAGTTTTATCGGACATGGAATCGATCAAGCCAATGGACAGGTTAGTATGTGGAGATACGGGATTTGGAAAAACTGAAGTGGCCCTACGGGCAGCCTTTCGCGCAGTGGTCAATGGAAAACAGGTAGTTTTGCTCGCACCAACCACCATTTTAGCACGGCAGCACTACAACCTCTTTTCTTCAAGAATGGACTCTTTTGGGATAAAAGTTTCTTTACTTACGTCTCAAATCTCTTTGAAAGAACGTCGAGAGCTCTTTGAAGCTATATCAAATGGGAAAATAGATGTCGTTATTGGAACCCATTCGTTGCTAAATCAAAAATTAAGATTTAACGATTTGGGTCTTGTTATTATAGACGAAGAACAACGTTTTGGTACAAAACAAAAGGACTTTCTGAAAAAGATTAAGGTTAACGTAGACGTTTTAACACTTGCAGCCACCCCTATTCCACGAACGCTGCACATGGCACTTTCCGGTATCAAAAAAATGTCCGTCATTCAAACGCCGCCAATTGGAAGAGTAACTCCTAAAATATACGTTGCAAAGTGGAATGAGAAAATAATCCAAAGCGCTATTTTAAGAGAAATCAACAGGGGAGGTCAAGTTTTTTACGTTCACAACCGTGTTGCAGATTTGAATGTTGTCACAGATAAATTAAAGAATATATTACCTTCTTTAAAAGTGGCGTGCGTTCACGGGAGAATGCAAAAAAAAGATTTCTTAAAAACGATAGACGATTTTTACACCGGAAAAGTAGACGTTCTTGTAGCCACAAGTGTTGTTGAGAATGGCGTTGATGTTCCA
This sequence comes from Mesoaciditoga sp., assembly GCF_054006115.1. Lineage (NCBI taxonomy): Bacteria > Thermotogati > Thermotogota > Thermotogae > Mesoaciditogales > Mesoaciditogaceae > Mesoaciditoga > Mesoaciditoga sp. The sequence goes on from NZ_JBPNHS010000022.1 coordinate 113,558, forward strand.
AATGCGAATACTTTGATAGTAGACGATGTAGAAAGATATGGTTTGAGCCAGCTTTATCAATTGAAAGGCAGAGTTGGAAGATCGAATAAGCGGGCGTTTATTTATTTAACGTACTTTAAAGAGCCTTCTAATGAAGTTATGGAAAGGCTAAGAGCGCTGACCAAATTTTCAGAGCCTGGTAGTGCGATGGAATTGGCGTTGAGAGATATGGAATTAAGAGGCGTTGGGGAAGTATTTGGTTTCAAGCAACACGGATATATAGATTCCATAGGTCTTTATATGTACAAAGAAATTCTTCATCAGGTAATATCCAGAGTTAAAAAAGGAGAAAAAACGTTTGAAAATAAGAAAATAGAAGTGGAATTGCCATCAGCGGTGTTGCCAAAATCTTACATTCCCGATTCGATAGAAAGAATGAAAATGTACAGAAGATTGGCATCGGCTGGAAATGTTGAAGAAGTTGACAGCTTAAAAGAAGAAATGAGAGATAGATTTGGTGCTATTCCCACACAAGTTACGAGACTTTTGCAACATGCCAAAATCAGGGTGCTTGCCGCTCAAAGTGGTGTGGAAAGCATAAAAGCAAAGCATCAAGACGTGGAAATGATCTTTGAAAGCATAGAGGCTTTGACGAATTTTAAAAGATTTTACAAAGAAGGCTTAACAAATCCATCTAAAAATGTTATGATCTTGCGCGATGTAATACATAATGGAGATTTACGATCGTTGTTGGAAATACTTTTGAATTACAAAAAATATATGGCAATCATAAAGGAAGGAGTGTCTTAAAAAATATGTGGATGCAGAAAATGAAAAAACATGCTCTTCTCATCGTATGGATAATCGTTATCACCTTTGTTGCCGGTATTGCCGGTTGGTCCATAGCGGCTTACATGGGAGGTTCTAGAGCTCAAAACAAAGCTTATAAGCCTTCTCCAAGTCAGGCTGTTGCCATCTTAACCAAAGATGGCACACCACTGTCGTACAAATATTGGATTATGCCAAATGACCTACAAAACTACGTTCAGAGCTTGATTTCAAATTATAAAACTTACTACGGCAAGGAGCCAGATTCGCTTTTTGAACTCCCAAAAATGCAGGTGGATGCTATAAAACAACTTGCAGACCAAAAAGTGGTTAATTACTTTGCAAATACGAATAACATAAGTGTTGAAAACAGTGAAGTTAACTCGCAATTGGCGGCTTTAGTTAAACAATACACTTCCAATCCTCAAACGAAATCTTACATCATCAACAAGTATGGTTCTATAAAGAACTTTGAAAATGCGATTAAGCCTAATGTCCGTCAAAATCTCATTACGCAGAAAGTTATAAATTTGGTTGCAAATGTGACTGAAAATGATGTAAAGAAATACTACGAAGAACACAAAAAGGAGATAGAAAATCAATACGACGAGGTTAAAGCTTCACACATTTTGGTTTCCAGTGAAGCAACGGCAGACAAAATATTGAAGATGATAAAGGATAAGAAGATAACTTTCTACAATGCTGCCAAAAAATATTCCAAAGACACTGGCAGCGCTACAAATGGAGGAGAACTGGGCTGGTTTACAAGAACTCAAATGGTTAAGCCTTTTGCAGAGGCGGCTTTCAATGCAAAAGTTGGAGAAATCGTTGGGCCGGTTCAGTCTCAATATGGATGGCATCTTATAGATGTTGAAGGCAAGAAACTTTACAATAATTTTAACGCCGTGAAAAGTGCAACTCCCATTTACAACACTTTACTAAATGAAGTTAAGAATCAAAAATTCTACGCCTGGTTAAAAAAATATAAAAAAGATGAACACATCTCTTACAAAATAGAAGGAGATGTTTTACCGTACGTCGAAAAATTCTATTCTATTCCAGCAACAGATACGGCAAGAATAAAGAGATTCATCGATGAAATGAGCGCTTACGTCTATCCAACAAAAAATGCAACTGTTAACCTTTCAATAGATCCGAGATTGTTGGCGCTTTACGAAACCGCTCTTGAAACGTACAAAAGTGATCTACAATCCCAGAACACAGATCTTGAAAGCTATTACGTGAATTCTCCAAGCACTTCCTCAACTTACGTCAATCTAAGCTCGAATGAACTGGAAAGCAAGTTGAGAGAAGTGAGCAAAGAGATGGACAAAGCGACGGGAACAGCTTTTTCCAAACTCTTTAACGAAAAATTGGATCTTCAAAGGGCGCTTAACTTCGTTATGGCAAAAGAAAAATTAGAAAAAGAAGGATACAAAACACAGGAACAAATTCAACAAGCGTATCAAAAGTATCAAGCAAATTTAAAAGACATTTCAAACAAGATAAAAGAGGTGCTTGAAGCGCTTTACAAGGTAGCGCCTTATTCTGCGGATGTGGTTACAAAACTTTACAAGGTGGATCCTTCAAACAAGAAAGTTGCGTTGCAATACTTCCAGAATCAGTACAAGTTACTGGAACCCATGATTTCGAATAAAGAAACGTTTAAGATGTATTCATCCCAATTGACACCGTATTTGGCTTACGTAAAAAGCGGCCTTGAAAGCATAGAATACACGTCCAATTCCACAACCATAAAACAAGGTGCATTGGTTACCCTGATAAGCATGAGCGAAAAGATGAAAAACTACACGGATGAGTTGAAGTACCTCAAACAACTCAAAAAAGTGAATCCAAAGTACCCGGGTATAAACGACGTTATAAAACAAATAGAAGGCCTGATTTCGAAAAGCTCCACTCCGACATCCACGGGAACAAGCTTACAGTCAACGCCGGCTTTGAATATTCCACTTCCCACAAACAAGTAATATTTTCATTTTAAATTTTAGAAAGCTCTCCTTTTAAGGAGAGCTTTCTAATTGTTGTAAACAGAGCCCATATTATGCGGAACTTACAAAAGGCAATTTTTGAAGTAAATTCAGAGCAAATCTGTACTTCTTACGTGTTAGAATCTCTAATAAAAGCTGTACAAAGGGATTTCATACCAAATACCAATTTTTCCGCATTAGCGCACATCAAGTGATGAAAAAGGGAATGGAGCTGTAAGCCGGATTCTGTCTTGAATGGTCATCTATCTAGGGAATGCGTTACCACATTCCTCAAGCGACCTACCAGAGAGTTGGCGGGCCACCTTCCTCTCGATTTGGTCTTGCTTCGGGTGGGGGTTACCAGGCCAAACGGTTTCCCGTTTGCCGGTGAGCTCTTACCTCGCCTTTCCATCCTTGCCCTACGGGCGGTTTTCGTTTCTATGGCCCTTTCCAAGGATCACTCCTTCCGGGCGTTACCCGGCACCCTGCCCTGTGAAGTCCGGACTTTCCTCGGCAATAATGCGCACTGCCGCGACCATTCGCCCCATTCCCTTTGAAAAAATCTATGATTTGAAAAATGGATGATCCTTCAATTTTTTCATAAATTCAAAATCGTTATGAAAAATGGTTAAAGGTGTGACGGATACGTACCCATTTTCCACTGCATAATAATCGGCATCTTTCCCCGGATCGTCCTCTATTATCTCTCCCAACATCCAATAGTAGGTGTTACCAAACGGATCTTTGCGCGCTTCAAAGAAATCTTGAAATCGCCTTTTTGATTGTCTCGTAAGTTTATAACCTTTTATCTCGTCATAAGAAATAGCTGGAACGTTCACATTTAGAGAAGAAAATTCCGGAAAATCCTTCAAATTCATGTTTTTAACAAGCGTTACCGCCGCTTTTGCCGCCGAAATGAAATTTGGATTTGAATTCGAACAACTTGAAATCGCAATCGATGGTACACCCATCATCGCACCTTCCAGGGCACCTGAAACCGTTCCTGAGTACATTACATCCGTTCCCAAATTCGCTCCTTTGTTCACTCCGCTAAGAACAAGATCGATTTTTTTGTCTTTGGATATGGCTTGTATTCCCAATTTAACGCAATCGGCTGGTGTTCCATTCACGGCATAGCCAAAAAATTTTTCTCCAAATTTCACTTCTTTTGCCCACAAAGGATTTCTTATCGTTATGGCATGACCCGTTGCGCTTCTTTCCACATCCGGAGCGACAACCAAAACATTTGCTATTTTTGACACTTCTTTAGCCAGTATTTCTATTCCTTCAGACATTATACCATCATCATTTGTGATAAGAATGTTCATACTCCACCTCCATTAAGAAATAATTCTTGGCTCAACCTGAGCAACAAGGTATTTCAAAAAGTGTCTTTCGTAATGTCCACACATAGCGTGAAAATTTACTTTTTATAAAAGCGAGATCAATAATTTTACAACAAATCCCCGCCTTTTGTAAAGGCGGGGATTCAACTCTTTTGGCGCGCCTGGCAGGATTCGAACCCGCAACCCTCGGATCCGAAGTCCGATGCTCTATCCAGTTGAGCCACAGGCGCATTTGGGGTGGCTGGCGGGGCTTGAACCCGCAACATTCGGATCCACAGTCCGACGCTCTACCAATTGAGCTACAGCCACCACGCTTGTGATAAAAAAGTGGCGCGCCCGGCAGGACTCGAACCTGCAGCCTACGGATTAGAAGTCCGTTGCTCTATCCAGTTGAGCTACGGGCGCGTACATGTTGAATTATATCAATAAATTGCATCGTTGTCAACTTCATTTGAAAAGCAATTTGATGGGGCTTTTGTTGATGATATAATGAAACACACTTTAAGTGTCAAATTTGGAATGTAATAAATGAAAATCATTGAAAGGAGAAAGAAATGTTTAGACGACGAAGGATAATTTATATATTTTTGTTTTTCACATTGATTTTTACACTTTCAGGCTGCATACTCCAAGCGCCACAAAAACCGCTTTACGTGAGTCCTTCCAACGGGCAAACGAATATGCCAACAAATCTTATTTTGCAATGGAAATCCTCAGGTAGCGATGTGACGTACGATGTGTACCTTGGAACCTCTTCGAATCCTACATTATTTAAATCTGGATTAAAACAAACAAATTATCCACTTCAAAATCTGTACTATTCAACAACCTATTACTGGAAAATCGTTGCAAAAAATTCTTTCGGCTCGACATCAGGACCAGTATGGTCATTCACAACAAGACCAATTCCTACGCCCAACGTCCCCTCTAATCCGGTACCTTTTAATGGCCAAACGGATGTTTCGACAAGAATAACGTTAAAATGGCAAGACAACGATCCGAATGGATTGAAATTAACGTACGATGTGTACTTTGGAACGTCAAAAAATCCCCAATTGAAAGTGTCAGGCTTAACTTCCGCGAGTTATACCTTAGAAGGGCTGTCTTACTTCACGAAATACTATTGGAAAGTAGTAGCAAAAAACGATATTGGAGGGACAAAGTCAAGCAATATCTGGAATTTTACAACAATGCGCAGACCAACGTACACGGTATCTGGGTACGTCAGAGACACATCTGAAAATCCAGTAAACGATGTAACCATATCGTTCAGTGGAGGGTACTCACCTGTGATAACAAACTCAAATGGTTACTGGTCGAAAGATGGATTAAGTGGAAGTGTGGCTATAATTCCTTCAAAGAGCGAATGGACGTTTACACCCCCAAGCACAACCGTAACAGGCGCAAGAAATGATGTGAACTTCATTGGAACTCCTCCAACTCCAGCAACGTACACGGTATCCGGGTACGTCAAAGACACATCTGGCAAACCGGTAAATGGCGTAACTATATCATTCAGTGAAGGATACTCATCTGTGACAACAAACTCAAATGGTTATTGGTTAAAAAACGGCTTAAGTGGAAGTGTGGTTGTAACTCCTTCAAAGAGCGGATGGACATTTACGCCTGCAAGCACAACTGTAACAGGCGCAAGAAATGATGTGAGCTTCATTGGAACTCCTCCACTTCCGATAACTTACAGTGTATCCGGATACGTAAGAGATAATTCTGGAAATGGACTATCAGGTGTAACCATCTCATTCACCAATGGATATACATCCGTTACAACGAATTCGAATGGTTATTGGTCAAAAGATGGGCTCAACGGCAACGTGACCGTTACACCATACCTAAGTGGATACACCTTTGTTCCTTCTAGCAGAAATGTCTCAGGACCTACCAACAACGTGAACTTTACTGGAACGGAAAATGTGAGCGGTTCAATGAGTATAGAAAATGTGTGGATCTTGTCCACCAATGGCACGCCAACATCCGGACAAGTCTACTCGTCACCGGCAATATCTCCAAATGGAATCGTTTTCATAGGAAGTCAACAAGGCCTTTTTTTCAAATTCTCATCAAACGCGTACAATTACTTTAAAAGCCATTCACCAATGTGGAGTGCTCCAGTTATCGATCAAGACAATAACGCCGTCTTTGTTGGAAACAACGGAGGACAACTCATTTACTCTTATTCACCTTTTGATAACGCGTACACGGTTAACATATCTACTTATGCCATAATTTCAGCGCCATTGGTTTATGGCGGAAATGTCTACGTTGTAGATCACATTGGAAATGTTTACAAAATGACAGAAAGTTCGATGAGCCCACAAAAAATTGGCAATGTAGGAGGTTACAGTGGTTATATATGGTCAAGTCCGGTAACGAATGGAATAGATCTATTTATTGGTTCAGACAATGGAACGTTTTACGCTGTTAATTTAGAAAACGGAGATGTTGATTGGTCTCGTCTACTCGGAGGTCCAATATACGGTTCAGCTGCTTTGGATTCAAGTGGAAATGTTTACGTTTGTGGAACAAAGTTGTGGTCTTTCACACCAAACGGGAATTTAAGGTGGCAACCGGTAACTTTGGATGGATCTCGTGGAACTAAAATTTACACCAATCCGGTTATCTCCCCAAATGGTGTTATTTATGTGGGAACGTCAGACGGAATTTTCTACTCCATTGACTCCAAAACAGGAAAAATTTTATGGTCGGAAGATCTTTCAACCCCTATGGGTGGGATTTCAAGCTCTGCCGTTATAGGAGATAACGGGGTTATATATGTAGCGTCTGGAAATATTCTTTACGCTTTGGCTCCGGGAGACGGAAAGATATTAAGTTTTGTTAAGTTGGGATACAACGTGGAATCCAATCCCGTTTTGTATGACGGCTACATCTACGTTGGTTGTGACGATGGAAAACTGTATAAAATTAAAGCCCTGAGTTCAACGACGGCATCTGAAGAATGGCCAATGTTTATGAGTGATCGCTATCATAACGGAAGTGCGAGGTGAAGGTATGAAAAATATGAATAAGGGTGTAAAGATCATCCTCATTTTGATTTTATTAACATTTGTTTTTGTACTTTCGGGATGCGCATTGACTCCCAAAAAGTCAAGTTCCACAGCTCAAGCATTGCCAGCAATGGGATTAAAAGCCATACCGAAGACGTTTTTGAACAGGTGGTTTGAAAAAGTTCAAAAGACCAATCAAAGTACCAACGTAAAAGTTAAAAGACCAGTTGGACTCATAGGAACAAAAAATGACATATTCTCAACCCAGCAAGTGCTCACATCACCTCTTTTTTCAAATTTGCCATCGAATTTCGATTTAAGAAACGTAAATGGAGTTTCATACGTCACTCCCGTTAAAAATCAATGGTACAATGGGACGTGTTGGGCGTTTTCCACTGTAGGATCCCTTGAAAGTGCAATGCTTGTCCAGCTTGGACCTTCAGAAATTCAGAACCGGTATCCCTTTATTTCCAATCCGAATGTTCCGGATTTATCAGAACAATTCGTTGCGTATAACAATTACGACTGGCACATAAGTTGGAGCGGAGAAGAACCTCAAAGCATTTCATACCAAGAGACAAACGCTGACAACGGTGGAAATCAATTCTTCTCATTTTATGATATCGTAAGACGTGGCGTGCCTTTAGAAAGCGATTTCCCTTATAAATATTACACAACGTACCCTGAAAGTTACCCATGGATCGTATGGAATCCAACAAATACAGATTGGACACAACATTTAGTTAAACCGTCATACACAATTGTGATTCCATCGGCAACTAATTTCAGTAACTATACCGATTACATAAACACGATAAAAGGTGCTTTGGAAAAATACGGAGCCCTCTCCGTAAGCATAGAGGTTTACTCCAATTTTAACGTTCAAAATGGTCAATCATCTCAAGGTTGGGTTTATTCTGGTCCAACGTCTGATTCCATTGATAGAGGAGGACACGCAGTTTTGCTGATAGGATGGAATGATGATTGGACGTACAATGGAGTTGATTACGGACCAGTTTGGATTCTTAAAAATTCTTGGGGAACAGAGTGGGGTGATCAAGGTTATTGGAGGCAACCAATGCTAACGTCAGATGAATTCAATTCAAATTCAATTCCAAAATGGAAGATAGAAAACAATTACATGTGGGTGCCATGCTTTGAAAAGTAGAGATGGCCATTCTGACTTACAAAGTGAAACTTACCCATGAGTGTCGTACCCTCTGAAAATCGATTTTGTGTAGCACTAAGGGATAATGCGATTTAAATGATTTAAAAATGAACATGGAGGATGATAAACATGAAACTCATTGAATTTTTTGGCCCTTCCAACTCCGGAAAAACGCTCGCAATGATGGAGATCGTCAAAAGGCTAAAAAAGCAAGGTTATTCGGTGGCCACGGTAAAGAGCACACCTCATCACCTTGATTACGAAAAAGATTCAAAGGACAGCATGAAGTACGTGAAGGCGGGTTCTAATTTATCAGTTGCCATGGGAAACGAAGAAACGGTTTTCCATCTTCCGAGGAGAATGAAGCTTTACGAAATATTGGATCATGTAGACTACGATTTTTTGTTGGTGGAAGGCCAAACTGGATTTCCAATGCCAAAAATCCTGTTTTTAAACAAATCGGAAGGTATAGAACGACTCGACGATTTAACAATCGCAGTTGTTGGAGAAATTGAAAATTTAGAAAACGAAGACGTTCAAATCATACATCCAGGAGACTACGCAACTCTGTACAACACCGTTCTTTTAAGTGCATTGCCACCTCTTCCCGGAGATGATTGTGGCCATTGTGGAAGTGATTGTACAACGATGATGATAGGCATAATAAAAGGTGAAAAGACGTATAAAAATTGCGTAAAACTTTCAAATAAATCAGTAAGTGTTGAATTAGACGGGAAAAAGGTTCCAATTTTGCCATTTATCTCTTCAATAGTAAGAGATGTTAACGTTGGAATTCTGAAAAATTTAAAGGGAATGAACAAGCAAGGCCACGTTAAAATAGAATTCGATCTCAGGAATTAAACGGAAAGTAAAATGAAGATAACTCTTTCCATATTAACCGGTGGAAAATCTAGAAGGTTTGGTGTGAGCAAATGCACTTACAAAGTGAACGAAAAAAGCATGGTAGAAATGATTGTAGAGGCTATTTCTCATTTATTCGACGAAGTGATAATAGTAGGATCAGACTTGAAAGAGAACAACATCAGATCCTTTGATGATATTCATAGAAACAAAGGACCAGTGGCCGGTCTGGAAAGCTCTCTGATTCACGCAAGGAATGAATACGTCTTTTTAACCGCATGCGATATGCCATTGATTTCAGAGAAAGTTGTGAATCGAATGATTGAAAGGATAAATGATCAAAATGTACTGTGTCCATTTATCAATGAAAAATACCAAACGACGCATGCGATTTATTCGAAAAACATTTTGCCTTTGATTGAGAAAGAATTAGAAAGAACTAAATCTACCCTCACGCATGTGGTTTTAACGGCTTCGAAAGTTGAAATTTTAAAAGAAGATTTTTTTCACGAATTAAAGGGCTACGAAGAAAGCTTTATGAATTTCAATTCCATTCAAGAATTAAAAAATTTAGAAGAGCGCTTTTTTCGCTCTTAAAATCTTCAAACGCCGAGCGTGCAAAGTGTTAAGATGATATAATGTTGCAGAGGTGAAAGTATGGAATTCATAAGGTATATACGCATACTTGTAGCATTTTTACTTTACATGCTTTACGCGCCATTTTTTACCAGAAAAGCCTCACGTTTAAAAGGGGAAGAGAAAGAGAAGTACATAACATTTCACGTTGGGAGATGGGGAAGACGGGCTTTTAAGTGGGCAAAAAGTGAAGTTACAATTTTGGGAAGAGAAAACATTCCAAAAGAAGGGCCTTACATAATTGTCGCTAATCATAGAAGTATGTTAGACATTTCCTTAATTCAAGGATACATAAATCCTCATGCTGGTTTCATAGCAAAAAAGGAACTCGATAAGTTCTTTACCATCGGGGATTTTTTGAGAGTACTTGGTGGTGAACTAATAGATAGAAATAACCCAAGAGACGCAATAGAAGCCATAACAAGGCTGATAAAAAGAATGCAAGAAGAAAAACAGGTAGTAGCCATATTCCCGGAAGGAACAAGAAGCGTAGACAGAAAAGTTCACGAATTCAAACCAGGTTCTATGAAGATTATACTCAAATCCAAGGTACCAGTTCTTCCAATAGCAATAGTGGGTACAGATCGTTCAATGCCAAAAGGTACTTTCTACATAAAAAAAGCGAAAATCATTGCTTCGGTACTTCCGTTAATTCAACCAAAAGAGTTTGAAGGAATGAAATCACCTCAGCTGGCAGATTTCCTTCGCAAAGTTATAACAAAAGAAGTGGAAAGGATCGAAGGAGGTGAGTAATTTGCTTAGAGAGCTAAAGATAAAGGCCTTAATGTTAGATAGAAATCATAACACGCCAGTTGTCATCCTTGAAATAGAAAAGAGTTCGATGGTATTGCCGATATGGATAGGCTCGTGCGAAGCGATGGCACTTTCGTTAGCACTTGAAAACACCGACTTTCCACGTCCACTCACACACGATCTTTTGTTAAACACCATAGAGGCATTAGACGCACAAGTTGTAAAAGTCGTGATCGATTCTCTAAAAGAAAACACTTACTACGCTAAGCTCATGTTGAAAGATTTGGCTTACGCGGAAATAGAAGACGATCCAGCCTCCATAATAGAAATCGATTGTAGACCTTCAGATGCGATAGTCATAGCCGCCAAAAAGCACGTTCCAATTTTCACAACAGATGAAGTCATCATTGAGGGTGGAGTAAAGATGGAAGATTCCACTTCAAAAGATGAAAAAGAGAAATTCAAAGACTTCGTAGAACGCCTTAAAATAGACGATTTCAAAAATTACTTTCAAAATGGCAAAGGAGAAGATGATGAAAGTAACGGATGAAATTTTGAGAGAATTCGTTCTCTCAATGGATATAAATTCCACTCTCAAAAAAGCCGCCATTTACACTTTAACCTTACCCGGAAAAAGATTAAGACCAACTCTTTTACTCGCAAGCGCAAAGGACTTCGGAGTTGACGAAAGAGATGCCCTGAAGGCGGCTGTGGCAATCGAAATGATGCACGCCGCGTCTTTGATTCATGACGATCTTCCGGCAATAGACAATGACGGCTATAGAAGAGGAAAGCCATCCAATCACGTTGTTTTTGGAGAAAATTTTGCCATATTGGCGGGGGATTTTTTATTTGCAAAAGCATTAGATTTGTGCAACGAAATAGGAAATTTACGGCTTTCTGAAGCTTTTTCCAAAACGCTTTTAGAGCTTATCGACGGAGAAGCGCGCGACGTTTTTCTCGAAAAAAAGAGTGTTGAAGTTGACGAAATACTCAAAATGTATAGAAAAAAGACAGGTGCGCTATTTGCGTTTGCCTTTTCATTTGGCCCGAGAATGAGCGGCAAGATGGAAAAAAAGTATGAAGAAGCAGGGTATTCTTTTGGACTGAGTTTTCAAATTTTGGATGACGTACTCGACTTAACATCGACATTTGAAAAGATGGGGAAAACTCCTCATAAAGACGATAAACAACAGAAATCAACGCTTGTCAGCAAGATTGGGCTTGAAGATTCTAAAAAATACGCCGATACTCTTTATGGAGAAGTGATCGAAAAGATAAAAGATTCTCCAAATCTGTTAGAAGAAGTCAAAAAAGTGAAAATGTTGTTAGAGGGAAAGATATGAAAATTCCAAAGTTCAAAGCGAAAGTGCCAAAATTATCTTTTTTATCTAAATTCATTCCCAAAAAAATTTTCAAAAATAAGATCCTCCTCATCTCAACTGTAAGCGTAATAGTTGTGATAATAGGAATTTTCATTTATTTTTCTATGAGACCAAAGACACCGAAAAAAATCGTGTTGCCAGCAGAAGTACAATCACCAGAAGGTGCACTCGAGAGAGGAGATTACGCTGTAATAACGCCCATTTCATCTTCCACCTCTGATTACACTTCCGCAGAGGTAGCCGCGAGCTTTATAGGAACGATGTACAAGCTTCATTGGAAAAGCGGATTGGATACTATGTCAAGAGCGCCTATTCACGTTTGGATACCAATTCCATCTAATTATTATTTTGGTCAAAACGCAGCCAATGTTCAGGCTGTTGAGCTGATAGACGGGTTGCCATACACTTTGTATGGTGGACAGATACGTACGAAAAACGGAAGAAGTTATCTGGAATGCGTAACTTATTTTCCTGGCATAGTGGGATTGGTTTTGACAAGCTCTAAATCTGAATATGGAATAAACCTTGTGAGGAAAGTAAGCGATAATTCTCCAAATCTCATAATAATACCCGGAAGTAATATGAACTTCACTGGTAACATTCCCGGTACCACGCAAAACATATGGGCAGAAAATTTTCCAAATTACAACGTTTACGTTTTCAACTATCCACTTGTGAATCCGCGTTCGTTGTCAACAACGGAAAAAATTATAAATTACTTTTCCAAAACCGGAAGTACAAGCTACGTTCAATACACGGCAAATAATTTTGCAGCGCTCGCTAGTACAATAAAAGGAGATATTTACATAATCGCTCAAGGCATAGGAGGGCTTATAGCAAGGGAAGCGGTTCAAGAGCAAAAGGTCATGGCAAAAAAAGTTATACTGTTCGATACGCCAAATGAAGGGACTTCTTTTGCATCTTCATACATGTTGAGCAACCTTTACAATTCCGGCGACGTCTTTATAAGCAGAGAACTTCAGGTTCCCCAAAGAACAGCGGACTACGTTATGAACATGTCTATTTCGTACTTAAGGCTGTTGAATTTCTTTGCACAGGATGTGGCACCAAATTCGACGTTTTTAATTCATTTGAACTCAAAAAAAGTTCCAAAAGAAGTCACTTTTATTTCCATAACAGGTACAGAACCAAATGCTGTAATACCTTCTTCCAAAAAAATGGAAGATTTCTTCCCCCAATTGGTACCAAAAGAGGGAGATGGAGTTGTTTCCGTTAAAAGCGCTTTAAGCTTTGGAAGCAAAAAGTACGAATTTCCGTACTCATTCTACGATATCTTTGCCCATAAAGAAGTACAGAAATTGGTAAAAGGGTTGTTATCAAACACTAATTCTTCTCTCGAAGAAGAAAAATTCACACCAGATCATTTTAAAGAAACCAAAGAGTCCACTCCGGCAACGAAGGAAATCGTTCATGTCAGAGCTAAAACTCATATTTACCTATCAAATGGGGATTATTACTTGAAAAATCCAAGTAAAGGGCTCTTTCTTGTTAAGAACTACTATATTTCTATTCCACAAGTTTCTAAAATAATGGGAGTAAAAGACGGAGTTTACCTGGTGTCTCCAACTGAAGCGTATTTCATGTCAATAGGCGGATATCAGCCAATATACAAAGGAAAAATATCTTTCACAAATATTTACAATGGAAAGATGTACTTGACAACGCCAATGGGTCAGGTTCTCGAATTCAATGGAAAGATGTCAAAGTTGAAGGGTACCATCTCACGTGATGAAGATTATCAATGTGTTTTTTCAACGAATAAGTACATTTATGCTCTTATAAACAGCGCAACGGAAACTATTTTCAAAAACGTAACGAATAACTCTACCATTTTGTCTATTCCAGGAAAAAACGCAATTTTAAGGTACTTTCCAAAACTCAACGAATTTGCAATGGCAACAGACAAGTACATTGCCCTTTACAACCTTACAGCTCACGTTGGCAACTTTTTTGAAAAAATAAGCTCTTTGACGAAAGAAATAGGATTCAAATCCGATCAAGCCATTAAGATAAATTCCATTTACGTGAACGGAGATTTGGTCTACATTTTATCATCCAATTACATTTTGATAGCGGTGGATATGAACACACACAAAGCTCAAATAATAGGAAATCAGAATATTGGAAACTTAAAGCTAATTTCCAACGGAAATACCTTAATTGTTGTTGGAGAAAGAACTTTGAACTTTTACGATATGAAAAACAGGGTAAGAATTCCAATATATCAATTGATAAACGGCACCTTAGATGCAACAAAATGGAACAACACAATTCTTCTCCTTTGCGATAAGGAGGGAAAATATGAAATTGAAGGATATGTTCAAAAATAAGATACTTTGGTGGTTATTGTTAATTTTAGCGCTTTTTTCAGTCGTTGCATTGGCAGGGAGCAACAGTAACTACTATTACACTCAAGGTGTTCTTGCCTTCAACGCAGGAGATTACGCTCAAGCAGAGAAGTATTTGAAAACGGCTTTGATGCTTAATCCTGCCTTAGAAAACAACTCAGATGTTAAGTACATGATAGGTCTAAGCGCTTGGTACGCTGGAGATATGGTAACGGCAAGGGCCTACCTTCCAAACGAACATTTTACAGCTTTTTCAACGTCAACAAAAAGCAGAGAGCGCAATTTAGTGGCGGAGATTGCAAGATGGGAAAGTAGAAGCTCGGAGATAATAAATCTTGAAAACCAGTCAAAAAAGAAAAAAGTATCGAAAGGAATGGAATTTCTTATATTCTCATCTTTTTTAATTTTAACTTTAGGTGGATTTTACGGATACAAATACCTCAAACATAGAAAGAAAAAAGTTAAAGTATCAGCGCCTCAGCAAGAAGAAGAAATGTTCGACGATCTTTCATTCAACGTTGAAGAGGGCACATCGCAACCTTCTCCTCCAACTGAGGAAAAAATAGAAATGCCATCCGATACTCCAAATGAAGAAGACATAAAGATGAAACTTCAAAATCTTTTAAAAGAGGATTTCACAAATAAAGAAGAAAAGATACAACTTATGGAAGATCCTGAAGAAATTATAAACAAAGTTGGCAAAGAAGCAACGCAAGAAGAAATCTTAGAAGTGGAAGAAGCCGTTCACGAGCTTTTATCAAGCAAAGAAGAGAAATCCGCAACATAGCGTTCTTGCACTTCAAACATCTTTTTTGCTTCTTCTTCATCTTTTTCGTGGTCGTATCCTAAAAGATGCAGAATACCGTGGACACATACTCTTATAAGCTCTTCTTGAAATTGAACTCCAAAGTACTCGGCATTCTCTTGAACATATTGTGGACAAATGTATATCTCTCCTAAGAAATTTGGCATCTCTCCTTCAAATGAAAGAACATCTGTGGGTTCTTCTTTTCCACGATAAAGGTTGTACTTCGACATCTCGTTCATTCCGACAAATATGATGTTAAGGGTTCCATCTCTTTTTTCTTTTTCCAAAACGAAATTACACAATTTTTTGAATAACTCAAAGTCAACGTTTATCTTTTGAGTGTTGAACACTTCACATTTTTGCAACTTTGATCACCCTTTCCACTTCTTTCGGATTTTTAGGATACTCTATTCTGTTTTTATACATAGCTGAAAGCACTTTTGAAAATTCTTCAACGATCTGATCTATATCTTTCAAAGTTAAACCTGAATCATCCAACTGCCTTTCATTGTATATTCTATTTACAATTTCCTCTATCATATTCCTTATCTTGGAAGGCGTTGGAGATTTCAGAGATCTCACTGCTGCTTCACACGAATCTGCGAGCATCACTATTCCAGATTCCTTTGTCCTCGGCTTGGGGCCTGGATATCTAAAATCGTCTGGACTGACATTCAAATTTTCAGACAAAGCTTTTTGATAGAAGAAAGAAACCATCCTCGTTCCATGATGCTCTTTTATCATATCTTCCACAAGGAGAGGTAATCTGTACTTCTTTGAGAGTTCTTCACCGTACTTAACATGTGAAACCACAACAAAGTAATTCATCATTGGAGATATGGAATCATGAGGATTAATGCCATGTTGATTCTCGGTAAAAAATTCTGGCCTTTTAATTTTTCCTATATCATGAAAATACGGGCCAACTCTTCCCAAAACGTAATTTGCTCCTATGCGCTGGGCCGCGTTCTCACACATGTTAGACAACACCACACTGTGGAAATAAGTGCCAGGCGCTCTCATGGACAGCTCTCTAAGCAAAGGATGGCTTAAATTTCCAAGCTCTATAAGCCCCATATCAGAGTAAATTCTGGAAAGATATTCAACGTATGGTAACATTCCAACAGCCAAAAACATCGAAAAAAACGGATTCATTCCTCCGATTATCAAATCCTTCAAATGAATTTGATACGGATAGAAACCAATTTCCAGACTTAAAAGCATGCTTGTCGTGATAATTAGGCTCCACAAACTTGCCTTCGAAAAATCAAAGCGTCTGACGAATTTCTTTGTTAAAAATACGGCTCCAACGGAACTAATGATGTATACAGCAAAGACGTTAAAGCTTCCATTCCCAACAACAGTTGCCACGGTTGAAAGGGTAACTGCCGCAGCCATAGCACTCTCGTTTCCCATCATCACGGCTACCAACAAAACACCAAAGAATACCGGTAGACCGTAAACGCCAAATAAAATATATCCAATTGGAAAAAGCGCAACGGTCAAAAATAGGATGGCCATGTAGGTCCAAAAGTACTCTATATGAATTTTAAATAACTTTACCTGATTATTTATCCATGAAAAACTTACCGAATTCGCGGCCATTATAAGAATGTAAGAACTGATCCAGGAAATATTCGCGTCAAGGGAAAATTTCCCTTCGATTAGTAAAAGAAAAGGAATTATAAGATAATAGAAGTACATTCTCTTTTTTTCAAGCATCATCTTTTTCAGATTCAAAATCCTCATACGCTTTTATTATCCTTTTAACCAACGGGTTTCGTACAACATCTTCTTTGTTCAAATAAACGAATTCCACCCCTTCTATTCCCTTCAAAATCTTAGCAGATTCCACCAGACCAGAATCTTCTCTCTTTTCAAGATCAATCTGGGTAACGTCTCCCGTTATAACAGCTTTGGACCCAAAGCCCATTCTGGTAAGAAACATCTTTAATTGCCCTCTCGTTGTATTTTGAGCCTCATCCAAAATTATGAATGCACTGTTTAAGGTTCTCCCTCTCATATAAGCAAGGGGTGCCACTTCTATTATGCTCTTTGAACGATAATAATTAAATCGTTCAGGGCTCATCATATCAAAAAGTGAATCGTACAAAGGTCTTAAGTAAGGATCAACCTTTTCCAACATGTCTCCCGGTAAAAAGCCTAACTTTTCTCCCGCTTCTACCGCAGGTCTCACCAGAACTATTCTTTGTACCTCACCTCTTCTTAGTGCTTCCACAGCCATCGCAACTGCAAGATATGTTTTTCCCGTTCCTGCAGGACCTATGGCGAAAACCAGATCGTTTCTTTGCATAGCCTCAATATAACGTTTTTGACCGGCGGTTTTTGGAAAAACGCCAACCCCTTCTACCTTTATATTGTGGTTTGCCCTTTCTTTTACATCAAATAGATCTCTCACATCGACGCTTCCTTCTTCCAACACTTTCTGTGCCATTTTCTTTAACACGTCGCTTACCCTTTTTACAGTTTCCTCTTCACCCTTCAACCACAGCTCGTTGTCAGAAAGCTTAACGTTAACGTTGAAGTACTTTCTTATGGCTTTCAAATTAGAGTCATATTCACCTGTAAAAGCCACCAAATCAATCGCGGATGGGATTTTAAAACGCGAAATGGTTTCCAGCACAATTCACCCCCATGCAAAATTCTTTACCATAAGTATAATACTTTATTCAAAACTTGACAAGGGGGCATGCTATGTTATACAATACAAATCGAGCGCCAGCGTAGCTCAGTTGGTAGAGCAACTGATTTGTAATCAGTTGGTCGGGGGTTCGAGTCCCTTCGCTGGCTCCAAGGATGGAGAGGTGCCCGAGTGGCCAATGGGGGCGGACTGTAAATCCGCTGGCGGATTGCCTTCGGTGGTTCAAATCCACCCCTCTCCACCAGATTTTTTTATTTTAGGTACAGTTTTAATCGTTCAAGAGGTGGAAAAATGGCAAAGAATACGAAAAACTTCGTTACGTTAGTGTGCACGGAGTGCAAATCCAGAAATTACGTCATCCGTAAGGGAAGACAATCTAAGGAAAAGCTTCAAATAAACAAGTACTGCCCCAAGTGTAAAAAGCACACCCTTCATAAAGAATCTAAATGAAAAAACGTAGGCCCGTAGCTCAATTGGCAGAGCACCGGTCTCCAAAACCGGGTGTTGCAGGTTCAAGTCCTGCCGGGCCTGCCATGTTAAGGGGTGAAAAAAATGGCTGATTTAAAAAAGTTTTTTAGTGAAGTGAAAAGCGAGTCAAAAAAGACCACATGGCCAACGAAGGCTAAGCTTTTGTCTGCAACTGGAATTGTTTTACTTATCCTGGGTGTGACGGGGCTTTATTTTTGGCTTTTGGACATGGGGTTTTCAACTTTTACAAGATGGCTCTTAGCGGTTCTAGGTGTGAAATAAAAGTATGAAAAAAGCGTGGTACATAGTTCAAACTTATTCCGGTTTGGAGCAGACCGTAAAAGAAGCTATAGAACAAAAAAGAGATCTCTTTAAATTAAACGACTTCATAGGAAGGGTTATCGTTCCAGAAGAAAAAGTTGTAGGCGTAAAAGGAAAGAAAGTTGAAAAATATCGCATTCCTTCTACCGCAAAACTTCACGTTACATCTGGTGATTCGGTTAAAAAAGGTGACGCGATAGCTGAATTGCCAGAGGTTCATGTTAAACATGATGGTAAGATAGTGGAGTTAAGGAACATGAGAAAATTGGTAATAGAATCCGTTGATCGTAAAAATAGTCGAACGTATTACGTTCCTTCTTCTACCGGCATTGAAAGTGGAATTAGGCTTGGCTCACGCTTGAGAGAAGGAATGCCGATCGCAAAAGATAAGTCTGTGTACTGCGAAATAGATGGCAAAGTGGTTCAAAACGATAGGGTAAAAAAGATCGTCATAGAAAATGCCGATGGCCAGGAAGACATATATTTTGTTCCCTTTGAAACGTTCAACAAATCTCTAAGAGTAAATCAAAAACTCAAGGCAGGAGAATTGTTGGCTGACAAAAAAACGTTTGTTTCCAATACCGATGGAATTGTCGAAATAGACACTTATGGAGCTTACAAAGAAATAAAAATATCAAAGGTTACAATGAGAAGATTGTTTCCTGGATATGTTTTTGTCGAAATGTACATGACAGAGGAAATGTGGGAAGTCATTAAAAACACGGAACATGTTATAAATTTCGTTTCAAATGCCGGACAGCCTATTCCGGTTAAGAAGAAAGAAATGAACGCAATTCTTGGGCTTGCGAGTTCGCAAAAGTCAGAGAAAACAAATGAAGTTAAGATAGAAATAAATATATCAGTGGGTGAACACGTTAAAATTAAAAAAGGTCCTTTTGAAGGTTTTACCGGAATTGTTCAGGAAGTAAAGCCTGAAAGAAAAGAACTAGTTGTGGCTGTTACGATTTTCGGAAGAGAAACTCCAGTTGTGTTACACGTTTCAGAAGTTGAGAAAATAGAAGGATAATTTTTTAAATTTGGTGGGAGAGGACGTTTTCCTCATTTTAAACCACAAGGAGGTTTTGAAATGGCAAAAGAACTGATAAGGCAGGTAAAACTCCAGATTCCTGCGGGTAAAGCAACTCCTGCGGCGCCTGTGGGACCAGCGCTTGGTCAGCATGGCGTCAATATTATGGCTTTCTGTAAGCAGTTTAACGCTGCCACGGCCAAGGATGCGGGAATGATAATTCCTGTGATAATCAACATTTACAAGGATCGTTCCTTTACTTTTGTAACCAAAACGCCTCCAGCAGCTGTTTTGCTCCTAAAAGCTGCGGGTGTGAAAAAGGGCTCTGGAGAACCAAATAAGGTTAAAGTTGGGAAGATCACAAAAAAACAGCTTGAAGAAATTGCAAAGATAAAGATGAAGGATCTCAACGCCCGCGATATAGAAGCAGCTTCAAAGATAATAGCAGGAACTGCCAAAAATATGGGAATAGAGATCGTGGGATGAGGTGATTAGAAGATGGCAAAACATTCTAAAAGATATTCAGAGCTTTTGAAAAATTACGATAAAAACAAAATTTATCCCATAGAAGAGGCTGTAAAATTGGTAAAAGATCTTTCGACGGCGAAGTTCGATGAAACCATAGAACTTTCTGTGAAAACAGGAATAGATCCGAAGAAAAACGAGCAACAGATAAGAAATACCATATCTTTACCCAATGGTACCGGTAAAAAAGTAAGAGTGCTTGTCTTCGCGGTAGGGCCGGAAGCAGAAGCTGCAAAAGAAGCTGGAGCCGATTATGTGGGAGGAGAAGAACTCGCTGAAAAGATAGCAAAAGAAGGTTTTCTTGACTTTGATGTTGCGATAGCCAGCCCGGATATGATGCGATTCGTGGGAAAACTTGGAAGAATTCTTGGTCCAAGAGGACTTATGCCTTCTCCAAAATCCGGCACCGTCACAAAAGATATAAAGGAGGCTGTAATTTCTTTCAAGGCTGGAAGGGTAGAAGTTAGAAACGACAAAACCGGTAACCTTCATCTTCCAGTTGGAAAAAAGAGTTTTAGTGATGACAAACTAAGCGAAAATATATCATCAGCCTTGCAGCAAATAGCGTCTTTAAGACCTCAAGGTGTAAAGGGAAAATTCATTCAGAAAGCAGTTATTGCCCCAACTATGGGTCCTGGTGTAAAGGTTGAATTTTCGAAATTTGAAAGCTAACCTGGTTTTGTTAAAAAAACAAAATTAAGGATGTACCGAAGACAGTAGGATATTTAAAGACTATAAGTCTTCCTACCGAGGTGCGAAGATCGTGAAAATGATCGACGGCCTCATGTTTGAGGCCGTTTTTGTTAAAGGAGGTGCCAAATGCTTAAAGAACAAAAAATCAAAATAGTAGAAGAATTAGCAGATGCCCTGTCGAAAAGCCCTCTTTTGCTTCTAACCGATTATAAAGGGTTAAGTGTGGAAGAAATCACGAAACTAAGAGATGAGCTGTATGAGGTTGGAGCAAAATACAGGGTTGCCAAGAATACGCTGATAAAATTGGCCATGAGGAAGGCAGGAATTAACTCAGAAGAGTTAGAAGAGTCGTTAAAAGGTACTACCGCTTTGCTTTACACAGAGGGAGATGCGGTTTTGGCTTTAAAAGCTCTTTACAAGTTCATAAAAGAAGTCAAAATGCCCGTTGTAAAGTGCGGAATTATGGATGGAAAATTCATTAGCGATAAGGAAGCTGAAGAGTTTTCCAAACTTCCACCAAGGGATGTTCTACTCGCACAATTGGTGGGACAAATGCAAGCACCGATATACGGCTTACACGCCGTGTTATCAGGCACTTTGAGAAAGTTACTTTACGCGTTAAATGCCATTAAAGAGAAAAAAGAGTAAAGATTTTTCAGGAGGTGTGATAAAATGACTAAGGAAGAAATCATCAAGGCTATTGAAGAAATGACGGTTGCCGAATTGGCAGAATTGGTAAAAGAATTGGAGGATAAGTTTGGAGTTAGTGCGGCAGCGCCAGTTGCAGTTGCAGCGGCACCGGCAGCGGCGGGTGGAGCTGCAGGCGGAGAAGCGGAAGAAAAATCATCCTTTAACGTTTTACTTAAAGAAATTGGAGATAAGAAACTTCAAGTTATCAAAGTTGTCAGGGAAATAACAGGTCTTGGTTTAAAAGAAGCTAAGGAAGTTGTCGACAAAGCTGGATCAGCCGATGCGATTGTTAAAAAAGATGCCAGCAAAGAAGAGGCCGAACAGATCAAAGCCAAGCTCGAAGAAGCCGGTGCTACAGTCGAATTGAAGTGATTGAGTTTAACCTCTCATAAATCATTACACTATTGAAACGTAACCTCATCGGAATCGTAAACTTTCCGATGGGGTTGTTTTGCTTAAATGTATTATTAGTACCATGAATTTGGGAACTTCTTGATAAGGAGAGGTGGAAAAGTGCAAAAAAGAGAGAGGATTTCTTACGGAAAGTTAAAAGACGCCATAGAAGTTCCAAACCTTATCTCCGTCCAATTGGACTCCTACAAAGAATTCATTGAGCATGGCATCATAGATGCGTTAAAAAAATTTTCTCCCATTGAATCAAGACCACACAAAGCGGATGTGAAAAAAGGAAAAAAGGGCTTTAAACTTGAATTTGTGAAAGCAAGACTCGGAGATATAAGGTACACAGAAGAAGAGTGCCGCTTAAAAGACACCACTTACAGCGCCCCGCTTTACATAACGATAAGAATAAAAGACATTCATTCTGGCGAGATAAAAGAAAGCGAAGCCATGTTTGGGTACCTGCCGGTAATGACAAATAGAGGCACCTTCATAATAAATGGCGCAGAACGCGTTGTGGTTCATCAATTGGTTAGGTCTCCTGGCGTTTACTTTGTCAGAGAGTACGAAGGCTCTGATAGAACCCCAATATATTACGCTCACTTTTTGCCAGAACGCGGGGCGTGGTTGGAAATACTTTTAAACATGAAAAAAAAGATGCTTCAGGTTAGAATCGACAGAAAGAAAAAAGTTAAGTTGCCTTTGCTTCTCAAAATACTTGGCTACATAACGCCAATGGACATGTTAAAACTTTACCCACTTAAAATAATAGTTGACGAAGACGAGCTCGCATTTTACATGGGTTCCATAATATTAGAAGATGTACCAATTGAGGGTGGAGAAGTTATAAAAACCGGAGAGAAGATCACCGAAGATATGATATCCAAATTGCTTTCAAGTGGAATAAAAGAACTCAACATAGCGCACCCATACATGCAAAAAACGATAGAAAATCTCGATGAAACGGAAATGAATATGGGCGTAGATGACGCCTACATAGCGTTATTTAGAAAATTGAGACCTGGCGAAATCCCAAGGATAAATGTTGCAAAAAATTATTTCAACAGCCTTTACTTCGATCCAGACCGTTACGATCTCACAGAAATAGGACGTGCAAAAATAAACGCGAAACTCAAATTGAACCTTGAATCCAAGGTTTTAACGAAAGAGGACATACTCGTTTCTATAAAATATCTCCTTGATATAGATCAACACGAAGAAAGATTGGATACCAAGGATCACCTCGGAAACAAAAGGGTAAGGACCGTTGGAGAGCTTATGAAACTTGAATTTGAAAGAGGTTTTTCCAGAGTTCAAAAGATGATCGAAGACAAGCTCAACATGTACAATTCCCTTGATAAGATAAATGTCCAAAGTCTCATAAACGTGAGGGCAGTTATGGCAACGTTGCACCAGTTCTTCGCATCTAGCCAACTTTCGCAGTTCATGGATCAGGTCAATCCCCTTTCTGAGATCACCCATAAACGAAGGATATCTGCTCTTGGACCGGGCGGCTTGAGAAGAGAGAGGGCAAGATTTGAAGTTAGAGACGTTCACCATTCTCATTATGGAAGAATGTGTCCAATAGAAACACCTGAAGGTGCGAATATAGGCTTGATAACTTCTCTTGCCACGTATGCAAAAATAGACAAATACGGATTTTTAAGAACGCCCTATAGAAAAGTTGTAAATGGTAAAGTTACAGACCAGATCGATTATTTAATGGCCGACGAAGAGGAAAATTACAACATAGCTCCTGTAAACGTTAAGATAGATGAAAACGGAATGTTGGAAGATGAAAGGGTCACAGTTAGGTACATGGAAAGTTACAAGTACGTTAACAGAGATCAGGTAAACTACATAGATGTTTCTCCTAAACAACTTATAGGTGTCTCTGCCGCTTTGATTCCATTTATAGAAAATGATGATGCCAACCGTGCCTTGATGGGATCTAACATGCAGCGTCAGGGAGTGCCCTTGATCAATCCCCAAGCACCACTTGTAGGAACGGGAATGGAAAAATACGTTGCCAGAGATTCGGGTTCCATTGTTATTGCCAAACATTCTGGAACGGTGAAAAAAGTTTCCGCAACGGAGATAATAGTTGAAAGAGATGATGGAGAAGGCGACGATGTTTATCACCTTATAAAGTACACCCGCACAAACCAGGACACTATGATGAACCAACGTCCAATAGTAGACGCAGGTGAACACGTTGAAGCCGGAGATTGCATAGCCGATGGTCCCGCGACCGATATGGGAGAACTTGCCCTTGGAAGAAACGTGATGGTTGCTTTTATGTCATGGGAAGGATATAACTTCGAAGATGCCATTGCGGTTAATCAGTCTTTGATAGAAGAAGATGCTTTCACCTCCGTCCACATAGAAGTTTACGAAACTTACGCGCGTGAAACGCGTCTTGGACCGGAAGAAATAACGGCGGATATTCCAAACGTCTCTAAAGAATTGCTGAAGAATTTGGACGAAAATGGAATAGTAAGGGTTGGGGCCATGGTTCACCCAAAAGATATTCTCGTTGGAAAAGTTACACCCAAGGGAGACAGTGAACTAACAGCTGAAGAGAAGATCATGCGTTCCATATTTGGAGAACGGGGTAGAGATGTAAAAGATACATCTTTGAAAGTTCCCCATGGTGTTGACGGTCGTGTCATAGGTGTGCACGTCTTTGAAAAAGGTGACATATCTGAACTCGATTCGAGTGTAAACAAAATGGTCAAAGTTTACGTTGCAACGAGAAAACCTTTGTCTGTTGGAGATAAGGTTGCAGGCCGCCATGGAAACAAGGGATGTATCTCAAGAATAGTGGCAAAAGAAGATATGCCATTTCTGCCAGATGGAACGCCTGTTGAAATGGTACTAAGCCCGCTCGGCGTTCCATCCAGAATGAACATAGGTCAGGTTATGGAAACACAGCTTGGATGGTTGGCAAAGCTCAAAAACATCTACGTCGCCACACCTGTCTTTGACGGTGCAACGGAAGAAGACATATTCAAACCGCTTTACGAGGAAAGAAAGAAACACGGTTTGACGGATGGCGACAACGAAGAATACCCAACGGGAAAAGTTGTTCTCAGGGATGGCAGGACAGGGGAACCTTTTGACAGTCCCGTTGTTGTTGGGATCATGTACGTCATGAGATTGATCCACATAGCTCAAGACAAAATTCACGCCCGTTCTGTTGGACCTTACTCTTTGATTCACCAACAGCCATTAGGAGGTAAAGCACAATTTGGTGGTCAGAGATTCGGAGAAATGGAAGTTTGGGCACTTGAAGCACACGGAGCTTCTCACATGCTTCAGGAAATGCTAACCATAAAATCCGATGATGTTGAAGGGAGAAATGAAGCCTACAAGGCCATTATGAGAGGGAAGAACATACCACTGCCAAATCTGCCGGAGAGTTTTAAGGTGCTCGTGAAAGAGCTTCAAGGTATAGCTCTTGATATAAGGGTTTACGACGAGAACGGTAACGAAATAGATCTGAATCATTGATTTGAAGGAGGGGTAAGATGCCGGAAAGTAATAACCCCACATTTTTAAAGCTTCCATCTACGAAGATTGGGAGCGTGAAGATAAGTCTCGCTTCGCCGGAACTCATTAGAAGTTGGTCGAGTGGTGAAGTTAAAAAACCAGAAACCATCAACTACAGAACTTTTAAACCGGAAAGAGACGGCTTGTTCTGCGAAAGAATATTTGGACCTGTAAAAGATTACGAATGTGCCTGTGGAAGGTACAAGGGTAAAAAATACGAGGGAACGGTTTGCGAACGCTGCGGAGTCAGGGTTGAATCAAAAACAGCCAGACGTAGAAGAATGGGGCACATCGAGCTTGCCGTCCCAGTTGTTCACATATGGTACCTAAAAAACATACCAAATTACATTTCGGTACTCTTGGACATTTCACCAAGGGATCTTGAACAGATCATATACTTTGGTTCCAGAAGAACAGTAGAAACTGCTTACATGGTGGTAAATCCAAAGAAAACGCACTTTGACATCGGAGATAAGCTCTATGGTACAGAGTACAACATCTACAAATCGAAGTGGGATTTTGACGTTGAAAATGCCGTCATGATAAGAAATCCCCAGGGTCCTTTGACATCGGAAATAGACGGAGTTGTGTCCATAAAAGAAGAAAAGACAAACACAGATAGAATAATCACGTGGGTAACTGTCTCACAAAAGGTAGACAAATCGAAGCTGAAAAGAACCGAATTCTCCATTTACCGTGGAATGAAGATTCTTGTCAAAGATGGTGACAAAGTGAAAGTCGGAGACATGCTTGCAGATGCACTGGATGTTAAAGCTTTCAAAGCTCCATTTGATGGCACAGTGGAAGTTGACAATATAACATCTACAGTTAAAGTTATTCCACTTCCTACTTCGAAAGACCAACCGGTAACCTACACGGTTCCGTACGGAGCAAAAGTAAAAGTTTCAGATGGGGCCAAAGTGAAAAAGGGGCAAGAGCTCGTCACATCATCACACGTTGATGCGGTGTATTCGGATATGGATGGCGTGGTGAGCTTTTCCAAAAATCTTTCAATCGTTCAAAGAGAAGATGGAGAGTTCTACGCAAACTCTACCGCCACAATATACGTAGAAGAACCCGCCCCTGTTGGACAAAGTAGAACTTATCCACTCTTTGAAGGAATTACGCCGTACGTTGAAGACGGTCAGGAAATAAAAGCGGGAGACTACATCGCGGATAGATTCATATACGAAGATGAAGATCTCTCAATGAGCGAGCTTGAAATATTCGAAAAGTACTACCCCGGAAAATTTGACAAAGAATTTGAATTTGAAAACGATAGAACGGTCGTTATGATCACGGAGATAGACCCAGAAGTTTCTGCCGAAATAGGCAAAAAAGTGGGCGATGTTATACTTGATAACGAATACGAATCGTACAAAGACATATACCCGGGAAAGATAGAAGCAGATGTAGGAGCGTCTGCCGTAAAAAAGTTGCTTCAAGCCATTGAATTACCGGATTTGGAAAACAAACTTGAATTGGAGCTTCAAAATCTTTCTTCGTCCGCTTCAAACAAGAGAATGAAGATTTTGAAAAGACTCCACCTTGTAAGGAGCTTCATAAGAAGCAACCAGCGTCCAGAATGGATGGTATTAGACGTTATTCCAGTCATTCCGCCTGATTTGAGACCTATGATCCAAATAGATGGCGGAAGGTTTGCCACCACAGATTTGAATGATCTGTACAGAAGGGTCATAAACAGAAATAACAGACTGAAAAAGCTTTTGGAACTCAACGCACCCGATATAATAATAAGAAATGAAAAGCGCATGCTTCAAGAAGCAGTGGATTCCCTTATAGCCAATGGGAAACGCGGAAAATCCGTTACAGACAAATCTGGGAGACCATTGAAATCCCTGACGGATCTAATGAAAGGAAAACGTGGAAGATTTAGAAGAAACCTTCTAGGAAAACGTGTTGACTACTCTGGCCGTGCGGTTATCGTTGTCGGACCTGAATTGAGGATAGATCAATGTGGTATTCCTAAGAAGATGGCCATGGAATTGTTCAAACCTTTCGTTCTGCAAAAGCTTGTCAAAAACGAACCGGATAAATCTGCGCGCAGACTTGGAAGAATGCTTATTGAAAGGGAAGTCCCACAAGCGTGGGAAGTTCTTGAAGAAGTCATAAAAGGACACCCCGTTTTACTTAACAGAGCGCCAACACTTCACAGGGTGAGTATACAGGCATTTGAGCCAAAGCTTATCGAAGGAAATGCCATACAGCTTCATCCTTTGGTTTGTCCACCATTTAACGCTGACTTCGACGGTGACCAGATGGCGGTTCATTTGCCGCTTTCGGCGGCGGCTCAAGCTGAAGCCAAGTTCCTTATGCTATCTAAATACAACATAATAAGCCCCGCGCACGGTCAACCTCTTTCGATGCCTGGAAAAGACATAATTCTTGGTATGTACTACCTCACCATGATAAACGATAAAGAGGAAAAACCAAGAACTGTCTTTGCATCAGCTGAAGAAGCGGTAATGGCGTATTTCCATCATTACATAAAGCTACACACACCAATAGACGTGCGATTGCGTTTTAAAGATGGAGAAAGGATAATTAAGAACACGACAGTTGGAAGAGTTATCTTCAATGAAGAACTCAAAGAAGAACTAAGGGACTATTCGAAAACATATGACAAAAAAGAGATTAAAAACCTTGTTTCAAAGACTTTTAGGTTGTTTGATATAGACGAAACCGCGAATGTATTGGATCACATAAAAGACTACGGTTTTAAATACGCAACTATTTCAGGTGTCACCATTTCAGTTAGGGACATGTTAATGTCACCGAAAAAGGAAGAGATCATAGCCCAAGCACAGGAAAAAGTTGATTTTATTGAAGACGCATTCGCAAATGGTTTAATAACAGCCCAAGAAAGATACAATCAAGTCATAAAAATATGGGAAGATGCAACCAAAGACGTTCAAAACGTCACTTACGAAGAACTTTCAAAAGACCTCTTCAATCCAGTCTTCATGATGGTAAGATCTGGAGCTAGGGGAAGTGTAGACCAGATAAAGCAGATAGCTGGTATAAGAGGACTTATGGCTGACCCATCTGGAAAAACCATAGAAGTTCCTATACTTTCCAACTTTCGTGAAGGGTTGAACGTTATGGAATATTTCATCTCCACACACGGGGCAAGAAAAGGATCAGCAGATACAGCTTTGAGAACTTCTAACTCCGGTTACTTAACAAGAAGGCTTGTGGACGTTGCACAATCCGTAACAATTACTGAAACAGATTGTGGAACCAATGCGGGAGTTGAGCTTAAAACTCTCAGAGACGATGACATAGTAATAGAAAAACTTGAAGACGCCCTTTTTGGGAGAGTGATCGCAGAAGACATAATAAATCCCAAAACAAAAGAAGTTATTTATCCTAAAGATACCATGATGGAAAGCGAAGACGCACACAAGGTATCTACCACAATAGAAGAAGTTGAAGTTCATAGAAAAGAAACTGTAAAAGTGGATGACATTCCCAACATAAAAGATTACGCTGAGCTTTCTAAAAACGTTTACGATGATGACAAAGGAAGCGTATCCGGCGTTGCAAACAAGGTACTTTTCAAAAAGGGTGAACCCATGCAGAACGCGTACAGAACACTGAAAAAACTTGGAATAGATGAAGTAGAGGTTGACCTTTATCCGTGCGTAGGCGGAGTCACAATTGCTCCGGTTCTTTCAAAAAATGGAAAAGAAGAAATAACAACGTATGAAGAAAGGGTCACACCAGAAATAGCAAAGAGATTTGTAAAAGAAAAATTAAAAACCGTTACTCTGAGACCTTATATAAAGATAAGATCGCCTATGACGTGTGAAGCCAAAGATGGTATATGTGCAAAATGCTATGGCATGGATCTTTCAAATCATAGAATAGTACACGTTGGAGAAGCCGTTGGTGTTATAGCCGCTCAATCAATAGGAGAGCCTGGAACACAGCTTACCATGCGAACTTTCCACACAGGCGGTATAGCGACAACGGGTGATATAACTCAAGGATTGCCTAGAGCCGAAGAATTATTTGAAGCACGAAAGAAGCTAAAAGAAGTAACGGGAATATTCAGCGAAGTCAACGGATATGTAAAACAAATAAGCACAGAAGATGGAAAGCAAAAAATATACATTGAAGACGATGATGGAATGCTTCACGATTACACTGTACCAAAGAAAACTCAGCTGAAAGTTAGAGAAGGCCAAAGGGTATTGGCTGGAACTCCTCTTACAAATGGCGCTATAAGGCCAAGAGACTTGTTGGAAAAGATAAATTCCAACACGGCATTTCAATACCTTTTAAGAGAGGTAAAACGTGTTTACGCTGAACAAGGTGTCGATATACATGACAAACACATGGAAATAATAATTCGGCAGATGTTCAACAAAGTAGAAGTTACAGATGGAGGAGACACCGATATTTTGCCGGGTACACTTTTAACAATTGGTGAAGCTAAAAGGATAAACGAAGAGATATCCAAAGAAAACGCTAAAATAGAAGAAAGTCGTGCAAAAGTTCTCGGAAAGGAATTGGCTTATCACGTTGTAATAGAAACTGATGGAAAGGAAGAAGAACTGGCAAAAGCAGGAGAAAAGATCACGGAAACCTTGCTGGAAAAGATGATTTCCATGGGAGTAAAAGGTGTGTACGTTAAAGATGGTGAAAGGCAATTGAGATATGACATAAATCCCAAAAAAGGTTTGGAGTACAAACAAAAACTCATGAGAATAACCAACGCATCGTTGCATAGAGAAGGATTCTTAAGTGCAGCTTCGTTCCAGCAAACACCACAAGTACTCGCCGAAGCGGCCGTCGAAGGGCGCCGTGACTATTTGAAGGGTTTAAAAGAAAACGTCATAATAGGGCAACTCATTCCATCTGGAACAGGAATATCCGTGTACAACAACATTCAAATCGAATCACATGCTATTCCAAAAGAAGAAAGAGAAAAGAAAGCACAATCGTAATTTGTTAATAAAGGCGAAAATCGGGCAGATATCTGCCCGATTTTTTTTGAAACCCCGCCAGCATAAATTCACTCTTTTTCTCAGCACGTCCGTGTGTTTTTCAACCTCGTTTTATGACTATCCAGATGGCTAGTTCATAAATGCTGGCGAGTGTTTCAAAATGCAGAAAAACTTCTGTTGAAAATAATCATCGCTTCTCACTAACTACTTTTGCGGCTTCCAACTTTAGAGCCGATAAGAAATCAACAACAAGTCCTGCCGTTGCTAAAACAAAAACAAATGTAAAGCCTACATGTCTTGCAAGCAAACCACCCAATATCGGAAAGAGAGCTCCGACAAATCCCATCGTCCCACTTATTCCAACGTACATAACCCTTTCCCGTTCTGGAGCTATCTCTATTAAATAAGCATCCATGAATATTCCACGCGCGCTTAGGGTTGTCCCAACCACGAAAAACAGAATGTAATACCAGTAAATATTCGGAAGAAATGGTGTCGATATTGTGGAAATGATAGCTATCATTATTCCAATTCTTGCTATGGAAACGTTCCCCATTTTTTTCGATACGTACCCCCACAAAAGATTTGAAAGTACCATGCCGGTTACTTGAAATATGACAAGGTTTCCAACAATGCTTGAATTGAACTTTTGAATTGTGTAGACGGCAAAAAATGGAAGGGCCATGAAGTAAAATCCCCCCAAAACTTCCACTATAACGTACCAGAACAACTTTCTATCCTTTAAGAATTCCGGTATGGACCTGATCATTTCAAGCGTTTTGGTCTTTGGCATGGGTTCACTTGGAGACTCTTTTAAGAATAGGAAAAACACAACGGCCAGAGAAACTGAAATGGAAGCGAATAAAAACAACACGCCGTAATTGTGAGGAAATTTTGAGGTACTTAGTACGTACTTCACCACAAAACCTGCCATAAATGAGAAAACACCGGCAATGGCTTGCCTTATCGGGAAGAAATAATATCTTTTTTCCCTTGGAACACTTTTACCCAGAAGATCAACGTAAGCAATACCCGCAAAAGATCCCGTTGTGGCAAAAAGGGTGATGGCGGTTAATATTAAAATAATTCCCCATATTCCAAGCGAAAAAACGTAAAAGGTGGCAAGAGAAAGAAGAAAAATTGCGAACGCTCTGGTCAAAATACCACCCATCAAATAGGGTTTTTTGTACTTTTGGGTTTTCAAGAAATTGGCAAAGAAAAGTTGGGTTATGCTTGGCAAACCTAAAAGAATGGAAGATGCTATCCCAATAAGAAAAGATGAGTGATAAAGCTTGTCCAAATAAGAAGGAATTACGGTGTTAACGTTTATCATTGTGGATGCAAATGAAAGAAACGCCATATGCCACCAGAATGCGAAAGCTCCCAAAACGAAAACCTCCTTTTTACTCTCCAAAGGGATACTCTAAAATTTGTTCGCTTAACGTATGATAACATGAAAAGGAACTTGTTTCCACTCATTTTTTGAAGGCCTTTGAAGTAATTAACAAAACATGTAATGTCTTTTATAACATTTATACATAAAACTAATGGAGAAATATTTCACATATATTTATTGACATGTTAACTCTTTTTTAAAAAAATGATATTATAATTTTGATCGGATGCTAAAAAGCACTCTTGTTTTTTAAAGGATATTGTGAAAAAAATATCAAATTCAAATTAGAGTATCGTGATATAAAAATCTTTAACTCAAATTACCAAAATTCAGGAGGTGTCGAAAGTGGGAAATGATTACAAAGTAACAAAGACAGTTGATGTAAGAGGTGAAGTGTGCCCTGTACCTGATGTGGAAGCGAAAAGAGCTTTGAAGAAGATGAAGCCCGGAGAAATATTGGAAGTTCTCATCGATTATCCTCTATCCAAAGAAAGAATTCCGGCCAATTCTGAAAAGGCAGGACACAAAGTTTTATCCATAGAAGAAACAGGTCAAAGCGAATGGAGAATCCTCATAGAAGTCGGGGGCAAAAAGTAAGGAAAAAGTAGAGGAGGATAAAAATGGAAGCGATAATTCTTGGATTGATAACCGGTCTAGCTTTTGGATGGATATTGCAACGTGGTAGGGTATGTTTTAACTCAGCATTTCGAGATCTATATCTTATGAAAGATAATTTTCTGTTCAAAGCGATAACCCTCGCTATGGCAATAGAATTGATCGTTTTCCCCTTGATGGCCCAATTTGGATGGATAAGAATGAACCCGAAACCCCTTAATTTGCTGGGGCAGATAATTGGAGGGTTGATTTTCGGAATGGGGATGGTTTTAGCCGGAGGTTGTGCCAGTGGAACAACATACAGAGTTGGAGAAGGGAACACGACATCCTGGGTAGCGGCTCTTACATACGCTCTCACGGCAACAGCGGTAAAACACGGAGGATTGAACTGGTTTTTAAAATGGTT
>NZ_JBPNHS010000023.1:0-33082 GCF_054006115.1 Mesoaciditoga sp.
GTGAGGGGGTAGCCCCTTGCGAGAGTAGGTTATCGCCCGGGTTTAGAAATCTCGAGAGGAAAGCATATAGCTTTCCTCTTTTTTCTTCTATTTCTTTTTTTCGATGTGGAGAGAAGCAATGATATAATAGAACGAAATAGTTCTAATTTCATTGGGAGGAAATGATTATGGGAAAAGATTCAGGTATAAAAGTGCTTTATGAGAACGATGAACATAAATTTCTTTTACTTGGGTGGAGCGAGGATAGTGATGAAGGGGCTATTCAGACGAACCAATATGCCATAGTAGACAATGATGAAGCTGTTCTTTTAGATCCGGGAGGAGTTCACGTATTTCCAAGAGTGTTGGCAAACATTTCTGAAGTGGTGCCCGTTAACAAAATAAAGGCCATATTTTATACTCATCAAGATCCTGATGTTTCATCTGGTATTTCGCTTTGGCTTTCTAGCACCGATGCCAACGTTTACATTTCCAATCTATGGGTGAGATTTTTGCCTCATTTCGGTGTTTTCGATTTTTCCAAGGTGAAGAGTATTGATGACAAAGGTGGAACCTTTAAATTCAAGTCTGGTAAAGAATTGAAATTCATTCCAGCCCACTTTTTGCACTCTGTTGGAAACTTCATCCTCTATGATCCAAATGCCAAGATCCTTTTTTCGGGTGATATCGGCGCTTCAGTTTTTCCAAAAGGCGAAAGGTACGTTTTTGTTGATGACTTTCAAAAACATCTTAAATACATCGAAGGGTTCCATAAAAGATACATGACATCGCATGAAGCGTGTAAGTTGCTTTCAGAAAAGATGAAGAAACTTGATATAGAAATAATGGCTCCTCAACACGGAGCTTTGTATAAAGGTGATAGTGTTTTGAAATTTTTCGATTGGTTTGGAAAGATAAAGTGTGGAGTAGATATTTTAAACGAGATATGGGGATGATGAATTAATATGTTTTGGGAAAGAAAAGAAAGAGAGCCTGAAGATTCGATAGAAACGAAGGAAAGTCAACGAAAAAAAGAAAAAGAGAGCGTTGAGAATTTAAAAAAATCACTAGAGGCTATTTCAGAAAGCGTATATCATGAGGATATAATTTCCTCTTTTACGATAAATTTAAAAGAAACCATAGGAAATAGAGTAAGCAAGGTAAAAGAAAGTGCGCTCGAAGTGAAAGAATCCATAAACGAAACTTCAAGTTTACTTCAGAAAGCTGTGGATATGATTGAAAAGCTGAACACAGTTTCAAAAGAAAAAATTGAAAATATAATCAAGAGTAACGAAGAAATAAAAGAAGAACTTGAGAAATTTGGTACCAACTTAGATAGTCTTGAAGAAGACGTTATTTCTACCATAGAAGAAACTTCCTCAACGTTGTCCGAATTTTCTAAAATTTTGAAGATGACTGAGAGAATTCTAAATATTTCTCATCAAACATCTATCCTTGCCTTGAACGCTTCAATAGAAGCTGCAAGGGCTGGAGAAGCTGGAAAAGGATTTTCAGTTGTTGCAAAGGAAATTCAAAATTTGGCTCAAGATTCGAATCAAGCTTCAGCAGAGATATCAAGGTTAGTTGAAGATCTTTCCCAAAAAATAGAGAATTCTATGAATAATTTACAAAAAGTGATGGTGTTTAAAGCCATTAAATCCGCTTTTACCAAGATGACAAATGTCGTTTCTGATAATGAGGATTTTCTGTTCGAGTTAAAAGATGATTCTGAAAACATAGCAAGCTCTATGAATAGCGGTATGGAAATGCTTGCCAAGTCTGAGGAAGAAATCACGGATTTGTCAAAGGTCATCACGGTCGTAAATCAAGTTGTCGATGTGGTTCTCACAACGCAATCAAGACTCAAAAATGTGAAAATATGAAAAGGAAAAACATTAAAAAGCCCCTTTTTTAAAAAAGGGGCTTTTCATCATTATATGAACAAGTCGTTAGGCTTTTTCTATCTTTTCCATTCCCTCCTGAACGGCTTTTATGTTTATGTCCAGAAAGACTTTCTTTTTTCCAGTCATTGTTTCTTCAAGTGCTTTTTTTATAGAATCAAATGTTATTAAACCACTTGCTTTAGCAAATGCCCCAAGAGCCACCATGTTTAAAACTTTAACGTTTCCAATTTCATCTGCTACGTCGTTTGCTTTTATTTTGAAGACTTTAACGTCTTTTCTTGTAGGTTGCCTATCTATCACAGATGAGTTTATGAGCAATATACCATCTTTTTTCAATACTTCTTCAAATTTTATCATAGAAGGGATATTCATGGCTATTACCACATCTGGGGTATCAACAACGGGAGAACCGATGTCTTCATCGCTGATTACGACAGTACAATTGGCCGTTCCTCCTCTCATTTCGGGTCCGTAAGAAGGAAGCCATGTTACCTTTTTCCCGTCGTGCATTGCCGCTTCCGCGATTATTTTACCCATCAACATAACACCTTGTCCACCAAAGCCGGCGGCAACAACAGAGTAGGTAGACATCGCTTATTCAGCCTCCTTTGTTCTGTCTACGTAGACGCCTAATGGATAATACTTAGCCATATTTTCTTCTAACCATTTTCCAGCTTCTACCGGTGACTTTCCCCAATTGGTAGGACACGTTGAAAGCACTTCCACAAGAGAGAATCCTAATCCCTTTATCTGAGCTTCGAAAGCTTTCTTTATGGCTTTTTTCGCTTTGATAACGTTTTGTGGTGTTGTTACCATAACCCTTTCTATGTACGCAACTCCAGATAGAGTGGAAAGCATTTCACTCATTCGTATGGGATATCCATTAGCTTTGGCGTCTCTTCCA
The DNA here is from genome assembly GCF_054006115.1 of Mesoaciditoga sp. NCBI lineage: Bacteria > Thermotogati > Thermotogota > Thermotogae > Mesoaciditogales > Mesoaciditogaceae > Mesoaciditoga > Mesoaciditoga sp. Next base: position 2,788 of record NZ_JBPNHS010000023.1, read on the forward strand.
TAAGGAGTTGTCGTGGTTTTTTGACCAAGTAATGTTGTTGGAGCCATCTGACCGCCTGTCATACCGTAAACGGCGTTATTTATGAATATCGTCGTTATATTTTCTCCTCTGTTTGCCGCATGGACGATTTCCGCGGTTCCTATTGATGCAAGATCCCCATCTCCTTGATATGTAAATACGATCTTGTCAGGAGTGGCTCTCTTCATTCCAGTTGCAACTGCGGGCGCTCTCCCGTGAGGTGCGACAGTCCCATCTACGTTAAAAAATTCATAGGCGAAAACGGAACATCCGACGGGAGCAACTATCAAAGTTTTCTCACGTATCTTAAGTTCATCTATAACTTCAGCGATCAATCTATGCACTATACCATGGTGGCATCCCGGACAATAGGTAAACTCTTTTCCACTTAAAGATTCAGGCATTTTAGCCACTATTTTGTCTATCACAACGATCACCTACCTATCGCTTTTTTTACGGCGTCTAAAACTTCCGTTGGGGTTGGAACCACACCAGCGCTTCTGCCGTAGAAGGGGGTTTTTGCTTTTCCATTAACTCCCAATCTAACGTCTTCCAGCATCTGACCGTAACTCATCTCTACGGTAAGAATGGTGTCTACCGTGTCAGCAAGTTCATTTAAGTGCTTATAAGGGAACGGCCAAAGTGTTATTGGCCTGAAAAGACCGACCTTTATTCCTTCTTTATCTGCCATGTGGATGACAGTTTTCACTATCCTCGCCATCGTACCATAAGCAGCCACTATTATATCTGCACCATCCGTATTCAATTCCTCGTATCTCACTTCATTTTCTTCAACTTTTTTGTAAGTTGCTTGATATCTCAAATTCATTTTTTCCAATTCATACGGATCTATGTGGAATGAGGTAACCTTTCTAGGTGGTCTTCCCTTGGCACCAGTTAGTGCCCAATCTTTTTCAGGAACATCGTTAGGATCTCTCATTGGAGGAAATTCCACTGGTTCCATCATCTGACCAAGCATACCATCTGCCAGAATCGTAACAAGCATTCTGTATTTGTCCGCGAGATCGAAAGCAAGGTTCATTAAATCAACTGCTTCTTGAATTGTGTGCGGTGCAAGAACTATCATGCGATAGTCGCCATGTCCACCACCTTTTGTGGCTTGAAAATAATCGCTTTGAGCTGGCTGGATATCACCAAGGCCTGGTCCTCCACGCACAACGTTTACAAAGACGGCTGGAAGTTCTCCCCCTGCCATGTACGAAATTCCTTCCATCATCAAGCTGAAACCTGGTGATGAAGTGGAAGTCATAACCCTTTTACCAGTACATGACGCACCGTACATCATGTTAACCGTTGCAACTTCACTTTCTGCTTGAAGAAAGGTTCCCCCAACTTCTGGAAGCCTTCTCGACATGTACTCTGTGAGTTCACTTTGTGGAGTTATTGGGTAACCAAAATAAAGTCTGCATCCTGCCCTTATGGCAGCCTCAGCTATGGCTTCCGAACCTTTAAAGAGCATCTTCATGCTTTACTCTCCTCCTTTTCCAATCTGTGTACGGTTATACAAACATCAGGGCACATGTTATAGCAGAAAGCACATCCGACACACTTGTTATCCGGGTCTACGAATTCAGCGTAATGATAGCCTTTGTTGTTGAATTCTTTTGAAAATTGGATTATGTGCTGTGGACATGCGTTTATACACAAGCCGCATCCCTTACACCTTTCCGAATCTATTTCTATGTACGCTTTCCTTTCCATAAAATTCCTCCTCCCAAAAGTTTTTAAATTTCTTTACCACTGTTCTGCTAAATATCTTTTTAATTTCAAGACTGGAAATTCTCCCTGAAAATCCATTTCTTCACTCACGACTGTAAAAGCAACGGGAATTTCTAAATATTCAGAAACTTTTTTTATCAATTCTTCTCCACTTTTCACATTTTCTTCAGTAGTTTCTTGAGCAATATTGGTGTTGTTAATAAGGTAATCTATTTTCGTTCTTGAAACTGCGGATATTTTCTTTATGTTTCTTACAATTTCATCAAAGGTTGTGCTAAATGGTCTAAGGGTGTTGACTACAAAAAACACTTTTTTGTTAACTCTGTCTAAAAAAGGTTTCAAAGATCCCAATACGGTGGCTCCATCTTCATTTCCACCCACATCTGCGACTGTGAAGAAACTTTCATTCGATATGTATCCACCAACTTGAGCCGTTATTATAGGAAGATCTGCATGACTCAAAACGCCTGGTGGAGAGACTACTTTTATTCCCATTTCTTCTAGGGGATCCTTTTTATCTCTGCTTCTGAAGTATGGGCTTATGACATCAATATCCAAAAGAGCCACATTCTTTTCCTCTTTTTTCAATTCAACCGCGGTGTTTATTGCGAGTTCTGTTTTTCCACTTCCAAACATGCCAACGTACACAAAAACTCTGGCGTTGAATTCTTTAAAGTTCATAACTCATCTCCATTGTATACCAATGCTTTTTCCTCTTTTCTTAAAACTCTAAGAGCTCCATATGCCAAAGCCCTCTCTTCCATTCCACCGGGATAAACCATAACAGGTGCTATCTTTGAAACTTTTTCTTTTATCCATGGAACAAGAAAATTTTTATCGTAAGCCAGACCACCGGTTAAAATTATGGCGTCAATCTTACCTTCTAACGGGATTATCATTCTTCCTATCCATTTGGAAATTTGATATGCCATGGCTTTGTAAACGAGTTCCGCCTCTTTATCTCCATCTTTTACCCGTTTTTCAATTTCTAAAGCGTTGTTGGTGTTGAGATAAGAAACGAGACCACCATTTCCTTTGATCTTTTTTTTCATTTCATTCAAAGTGAATTTATCACTGTAACAAAGATCTATCAGCCCGGTCAGAGGAACGGTACCACTTCTTTCCGGGCTAAAAGGTCCGTCACCGTCTAGGGCGTTATTTACATCTACAACACGCCCCTTTTTATGCGCTCCTACCGATACACCACCGCCCATATGCGCAACTATAAAGTTGCATTCTTCATATCTTTTTGAAAGGGCGTTAGCGGCTTCTCTTGCCACCGCTTTTTGATTTAACGCGTGAAATATAGACTTTCTTGTGAAATCAGGATGTCCTGATATTTTTGCAATTTCATCCATTTCATCTACCACAACCGGATCTACTATAAAAGCCGGAATGTTGGCTTTGCTTGCCAGTTCATGAGCTAAAATAGCCCCTAAATTTGAAGCATGTTCTCCATATTTTGCCTCTCTAAGTTCTTTGAGCATGGTTTCATTAACAAGATATGTACCGCCCTTAACGGGTTTTATGAGTCCGCCCCTTCCAACTATGGCATCAAAGTCTTTCAGAACGTAACCTGCTTCTTTTAAAAAGGACTCTATCTTTTCTCTTCTAAATTCGTACTGGTCTGCTATATGATCAAAAGCGCTTAGTTCTTCGTTGGAATGAGATATATTTAGTGATTTGACTTCTTTTTCGTCTTCGAATACGGCAAGCTTTGTTGAAGTAGAGCCGGGATTTATGACCAGAACCCTGAACATCAAATCACTCCTGTGCTACTAAAGCGCTTAAAGCTATGGAATACAGCTTTGTTTCATCGCTATCAGCACGGGAAGTAAGAACTATTGGTACCCTTGCGCCAAGTATCGTACCGGCCAATTTTCCGTTTGCTATGAACACCAATGCTTTATAAAGTATGTTACCGGCTTCAATATCCGGTACCAATAACACATCGGCTTTTCCCGCTACAGGGCTTTCAATTCCTTTGTGTTTTGCAGCTTCTTCGCTTACAGCGTTATCAAGGGCAAAAGGTCCGTCAACTATGGCACCGGTTATCTGTTTCCTATCTGACATTTTTGCGAGTAAAGCCGCTTCCATTGTTGCTGGCATGGAAGGATTAACCGTTTCTACCGCTCCTAAAACGGCAACCTTCGGTAAGTCTATTCCGATAACATGCGCAACTTTTTGAGCGTTGTATATGGAATCAACCTTTTGTTCTAACGTTGGAGCGATAACCATTGCCGCGTCCGTAATTATCAGAAGTCTGTCATAAGTTGGTACTTCAAAGACGCCGACATGATTCATAGTTCTTCCAGTTCGCAAATTGTAGTTTTTATCCAAAACTGCATGAAGAAGGTGAGATGTGTGAACTTTTCCTTTCATCAATAGATCACAATGATGATCGTGGACGAGTTCTACCGATTTCCGAACTGCATTTTCTTCTTCAGGTTCATCTACAATTTCATACTTTGATAGATCTATATTTTCTTGAGAAGCTATTTTTTCTATTTCCTTTTGTGAACCAATTAAAGTTGCATCTATTATTCCTGCTTTGTAAGCTTCATCTATCGCTTTCAATACCGGTACATCTTGAGCAACCGCAACAGAAACTCTCATTTTTTTTAGATTCTTTGCTTTTTCGACTAGTTCTTGAAGATTTTTCATAACCATTTCATTTTCACCTCTTTATCGTTTTTGCTTTTTCTTCTCCTCTTATAACTCTCAAAGCTCCTAAAGCCAGTGCCTCCATTTCGTAAGCTCCAGCTATAACCAGTATTAACGCGAGATTGGGAACGTACGACTTTATCATTTCAACGAATTTTGAGTTTAAAGACATTCCACCTGTTAAAACAATGGCGTCAACGTCTCCGTTCAAAACCGTCCACATTTCAGCTATTCCTTTTGCTATTTGGTAGGCCATGGCTTTCACAATGCCCATAGCTTTTTCATCTGTTTGAGCCATCTTCATAGCTTCTCTTAAATCATTTGTACCCAAGTAGGCAACTAAACCACCTTTACCTACGTACCTTTTTTTCAATTCCCGTTTTAAATACTTTCCTGAATACGCAATTTTTACCACATCTCCTACCGGGAGCTCTCCACTTCTTTCTGGACTGAACGGACCTTCATCATTCGCACCGTTTACATCCACGATCTTTCCTCGCCTGAGAGCGCTTATTGAAATGCCACCACCAAGATGCGCAACCACCAAATTCAATTCTGTATGCTTTTTTCCAAGTTCAAATTCAGCCTTCCTCGCCACCGCCTTTATGTTCAAAGCATGTGAAAAGCTCTTTCTTTCTATGTCTTTCATCCCGGAAATTCTTGCAATATCATCCATTTCATCGACCGATACCGGATCAGTTATATACGCCTTTATTCCCAATTTTTTTCCAAGTGAATATCCAATTAATCCCGCCAAATTGGAAGCATGTTCAACTTTTGAGTTTTTCAATGCTTCAACCATTGCCTCATCAACAACGTAGGTACCACTTTCAACGGGACCTATTAACCCACCTCTGCATGCGATAGCATTGAGTTCATTGAGAGAATAACCTTCTTCTTTTAAAGTATTCAGAATTAGATTTTCCCTGTATTCCAGCTGATCCGTCATTTTTTCAAATCCTTCAAGATCTTTTGGTGAATGCTCTATGGATTTTTCAAAGACACTTCTTTCATCATCGTAAAGGGCTATTTTTGTCGATGTTGAGCCTGGATTTATCACCAGTATTTTAGACACATTTATCACCCTTAAAGGAGTTTGGCTATTCTCTTTATGCCTTCTTCTATTTGATCTTCTGGAGGCAGGCAGAAAGAAAGTCTTAAATCGGAACTTACCCTGTCATCCACATAGAAGGCCGCGCCGGGTATATACGCAACTCCAACTTTTTTAGCTTCTTCGAAAAGCTTCATGGTATCGTATTTTTCGGGAAGGGTTACCCATATGAAGAGACCACCTTCCGGTTTTGTCCACCTTGCCCCTTCGACCGTTACGTATTTTTGAAGGGCATCGAGCATCAAATTTTTCTTTTTTCTGTAAACTTCTATAGCTTCGTTAACTTTATTGAAAATAGTTCCCTGTTGAAGGTATCTTGCAACTAATCGTTGAGTAAAAGTTGGCGTGCACAAATCGGCTCCTTGTTTTGCAAGCGCGGCTTTTGCAACGACCTGTTTGTCTCCAGCTATCATTCCAATCCTTATACCGGGGCTCATGATCTTGCTCATGGTGTTTAACAACATAACACCTTCGCCTTTTGCAAGGTAGTATATGTCTGGCAAGCGTTCTCCTTCATATCTCAATTCACCGTATGGATCATCTTCAAGAATGAGCACATCGTATTTATGAGCCAATTCGATAAGTGCCTTTCTCTTTTCCAACGACATCGTTACACCGGCTGGATTATGGAAATTTGGAACGGTATATATGAATTTCAATTTTGAAATTTCGCCTTTTTTGTCCAGTTCTTTTAAAGCACTCTCAACCTGATTGATGTTAAGCCCGTCTTCTTCCAAATCTATTGTGATGAATTTTGGCCCGTATGCTCTAAAAGCGCTGGCAGCTCCTAAATATATGGGATGGCTCACCATTACGTAAGAATCTTCATCCAGAAAGATTCTTCCCATCAAATCTAACGCCTGTTGTGAACCTACGGTTATAAGAAGATTATCGTGTTCCAACCCTGTTATTCCATGTCTTTCTTTTAATATCTTTATAAATTCCTCTTTTAAGATCGGATCTCCTTCGGTCGCACCATATTGAAGGGCGTATTGGTATTCGTTTGTGAGAACTTCTTGCGACAATTTTGACAAAGCTTCTCTGTCAAATGTTTCTGGATCTGGTGCTCCTCCTCCAAAAGATATTATGGAAGTGTTGGTGGCATCTCTCAACAATTCTCTTATTATGGAAGAGCGCATTCTCTTTGACATCTTTGAAAAGCGTTTTTCTATTTCCATTTAACTTTCACCTCCCGCATTTGTACCCACATTATTTAGCAAAAATCATGCCAAAAAAAGAGTTGATACAAATGCGCATCAACTCTGGAAAACATCAAAAAAACCATATGAAAAAAAATTCATAGTGCAATAATTTTCATATGAAATTTATTGCATTTAACTTCTCCGTAAAAATGAAAAAGCTTCTAATTCTTTCAATAAAGGTGATATGTAACTCATGAATTCCGCGGAATCTTCTGTTAGAAAAGAGTCTGGCACATACTTTACTTTATTTGCGACTTCGTCTACACTTATGGGATTTACCTTTGAAAGATAATCATTTTCTATCCTTTCTATTGCCATGAAGAGACCGCTTTTTCCATTTTCTGAAATGTCGACTGCTTGCGCTCCAACCATCTTTGCTTCTTCAAAATCCAACTGAGAAACAAAATGGGAAGCCGCTCGCTGAGTAAAAGATGGGTTGACGAATTTGACTTTTTTTACTTTTTGTAAGATCTGTGATACGTATTCACCTACTCCTCCGAGTTTTGGATGTCCAAAAGCGTCCGTTGTGTTTGTAGAATGAAAGTATTCTCCCTTTTCATTTTTGATTCCCTCTGAAACTGCAACTAACAAAGGCTGTTTGGAGTACTCTTTCACATCTTCGATCATTTTTTCTTCTGAGATGGGCTTCTCTGGGACATAAGTTAAGACTTTTAGTCCCTCCACGAGCTTTTCTGCGTACTTCAAAGAAATGCTTAACCAGCCCGTATCTCTCCCCATCACTTCAATAACGCATATCGGAAAGGTAGAATAAGAAATCGAATCGATCACAAATTCAGAAGCGATAACGTTTAAAAACTTTGCGCTGCTTGCAAAACCAGGACAATGATCTGTTTTTACAAGATCGTTGTCTATTGTCTTTGGAATCCCATTAACTATCAAAGGAATTTTTCTATTTTCAACTTGGTGAAAAAGCTTTGAAACCGCATCCATGGAATCGTTTCCACCTATGTATAGAAAAGCGTCTATCTTTTCTTTTTTTATCGTCTTAAAAATCATATCGTATTCTTCATCTGTCGGATCGTTTGGTAATTTATGCCTGCACGAACCTAAAAATGCGCCTGGCGTATGTGAAATTCTTTCAAGTTCGTCTCTTTTAAAATTCAAAGGAACGATTTTCGAATTAAGAATTCCTTCAATTCCATAAAGACTTCCAAAGATCTCATGCCCTTTCTCTTGGGCACGTTGAATTGCCCCAACTAATGAAGCGTTTATCACAGCAGTAGGACCACCGGATTGTGCAATTAAAAATCTCATGCATTTTCCTCCAATTTTGTTAAGAGATCTCTTTCTATGAAATCGAATCCCCCTTGCCAGAAGTCAGGATCGCTTAAATTTATCCCAAATGGTTTTAGGAAATTTTGAGGTGAATCAGAACCGCCAGACTCCAACAGCTTTACATATTTTTCTTTGAAATCGGGCATTCCCTCTTTGTACTTTTGATAAAGTGACAATACCATCAATTGTGCGAAATCGTAGGCGTAACAGTAAAATGGCGTGTGGAAGAAATGAGGTACGCTTGACCACTCCCATCTGAATTCCGGATTGTAAATAACGGAATCGCCGAACATGAGATGAAGTTCTTCTTCATATATGTTGGACAGTTCTTCAAATGAAGCGCCTTCTTTGGAGATCTTTTCATGAGCCCTACGTTCAAATCTTGTAAACATGTTTTGCCTATTCATCGTGGCGAAAAGGTCTTCAATTTTTGAAGAAACGAAGGGTACTATTTCTTCTTTTGGGAGTGTTTCTAAGAAATAATCCATGAGAAGCATTTCGGCAAATGTGGATGCCGTTTCCGCCATTGTAAGAGGGGTGCTGTATTGAAAGATGTTCTGCTTTCTGGAAAGATATCCATGGACGCCATGACCAAGCTCATGTCCCAACGTCATAACATCTCTTATTTCACCTGTAAAGTTTACCAGGACGTATGGATGATGGCCTGGATCAGCGTAAGAACAAAAAGCCCCGCCACTTTTTGAAGGTTTAAGCGCGGCATGTATCCAGTTTTTATCGAAGAACTCATCAACGATCTTTCCAAAGGTTGGATGAAAAGAGTGAAATGTTTGCCTGACAATGGTTGATGCTTCTTTCCATGTGAACTTTTTATTTGTCTTTCCCACAGGGGCGTACACGTCGCTGAGCTTCAATTTTTCTATCTTCATAAGCTTGGCTTTCAGTTTGTAGTAACGGTTTACAAGGGAATTGTTTTTGGTTGTCACTTCCACAAGCGCATCAACCACCGCATCATCGACTTCGTTTTGAAGATTTCTCATGCTATTGGGAGTTGGATAATTTCTCAATTTTGCCTCAAAATCGTAGTCCTTTGCAACCGCGTTGTAAGCCGTTTCAATGCTTAAAGAGTCTTTTTTGTATCTTTTAAAGAGCTTGGAAGTTGCTTCTTCTCTGACTTTGGCATCTGGGTGTGTGCGCAACGATCTCAATTGGGAAGAGTTAAGTGTGAGTACTTTTCCATCGACGTTCATCCTGAATTTGTACTTGGATGTCAGTTGCGTATAGAATTTGACGAAAGCGTTCGAGCCGGTGGAATTTTTGTAGACTATGATCTGTTCTTCTTTTTCACTAAGCGTGTGATTTCTAAACTTTCTTGCAGATTCCAAAAAATGACGATAATCCCTTAGAGTTTTGGAAACTATCTTGAATTCTTCATCGCTCATCTTGGAAAAAGCTATTTGAATGAAAAGCAAATTGGACTCAACTTCGTTTTCAACATTTTCAGCCCATGCGTAGAGTTTTTTGTTTTCCTCAGAAGACGTATCCACTGAAAATCTAAGGCTAACGTACTGAGAAATTCGAGCCATTTTAGAATAAATGCTTTCTAATTTCTTTACCGCTTCAAGTGTTTTCTGCGCATCTTTGAAAAGATTTTTCACATCATGATACTCTTCATTAAAAGTTTTGCTTTGTTTTAAAACATCGTTTGCGTCTATTTTTAACGCTTCCTCACTCGAATAAAGATCGCTGAGATCCCATATAACCTTTTCAGCGCCTGTTTCCATTTTTTTCACCTCTTTTTTTTGTTTTTATTACTCGCAACGTTTTTACGATATTTTTATGATAATTCATCTTTGAAAATCTCGCTCAAATTCTTCTCATTTTCCGTCCATTTTTCTTTCACCTTTACATGAAGGGAAAGAAAGACGTGTTTATCGAGAAGGTTTTCAATGTCCTGACGTGCTTTGACGCCTATTTGTTTTATCATCTTTCCACCTTTGCCGAGAAGGATAGGCTTTTGAGATTTCCTTTCTATCCATATCGTGGACCATATTTTGATCAAATTGGAGGATTCTTCAATGTAATCGACACTCACAGCCGTTGAGTATGGAATTTCCTGGTGTGTAAGAGAAAATATTTTCTCCCTTACTATTTCAGAAACCATAAAACTCAGCGGCTTATCGGTTATCATATTTGGAGGATAAAAGGCTGGAGATTCCGGAAGGTTGTTTATCACATCGTCAAGAAGCTCATTTAATCCTTCGCCTTTGATGGCGCAAATGTGCCTTATTGAAATGCACTTCGACATGCTTTTAAACATCTCATGCGCCATTTCCACATTTTTTGTGGAAGCTTTATCCATTTTATTTACAACACCGATAAAAGGTATTCCAGAAGATTGAACCCTTTCTGCAACTATCCTGTCAAACTCACCAAATCTTTCGGCGGACACGACAAAGAGCAACAAATCATTTCCTTCGAGGGCTTTTACGGCTATTTTTACAAGATAGCTTCCAAGTTTGTGAACCGGTTTATGAATGCCTGGTGTATCCACAAAGACAATTTGTGCCTCTTTTAGGTTTAGTATGGCATTTATCCTGTTTCTTGTAGTTTGCGGTTTATCTGAAACTATGGAAACTTTTTTCCCAATGTAAGCGTTAACAATGGAAGATTTTCCAACGTTAGGCGCTCCCGCTAAACATACGAATCCGGCCTTCAGATTGATCTTCCTCTTTTTTCATTTACAAATGTCATATTTTCATCATCCTTTCTTTAAAAAACGGGAGCGCTTTTTAAATTTACATGTTTTTGCTTATATGTTTGCGCCTAATTTTTCCGCTTCTTTTTCCAATCCAAGTTCAAAAAGGTGCATCTTCGTTGGAATGCCTTCCTTCGACCATCCTCTGACCATGTAGTATTGATCCAACATATCCTGAAGCTCTTCCTCTTTTACGTAATGTCCTTTAGATACACCATTTGAAATTGGATCGTGAGTCACGCGGTACGGCAAGTAATCATCTTTTCTTGTTAAGCCTTCTCTAACGTTGTAAAGGCGTTGGAGATTGTATATTCTTTCTCCTATTATCATCATCGTTGCAACATCAAAGTCTTCGCCTGTTACGGCTTTTACTCCATCAAGCAGACCTTCAATGAGAAAGATGCCTCTTGAGAATTTGCACATGCCAAGAGTGTCGTAAACGGTCATAAAGTCTTCACCCGTTTTTACTTCATAACCCTTCCACTCAGTTGAAAATCTATCTATGTTGCTCATTTTCCAAAAAGAGCCTGTAAGCTCAGGGCCGTATATACCTCCCGTAAGGTGGCATGCACCCCTCACGGACACGGCTTCTGCGAGCGCCATTCCTTTTAAACCTCTTACGTCGTAAGCTGGCATTTCCAGACCTTTAACTTCTGTGGTGAATTTATCAGAACCTTTTCCCAATTTTTTGGCCGCTATTCTCTCACCGTCTGCGAGAAGCTCTCCGAGTTTTCCCTCACGATTCACGATCTTCTCCATAGCCTCGATGGCAGCATCTTCATTGCCGAATCTCAAATCAATTCCGTCTGTGTCTTCTTTGGTTAACAGGCCTTTTTCGTAAGCTTCCATTGCCCACGCCAAAGTTACTCCGGCAGAAATTCCATCCACGCCGGCTTTGTCACAAATTTCGTTTAGTTTCATGCTTACTTCGATGTTATCTATCCCTAAATCTCCACCAAGTGAGTAGAGAAGTTCATATTCAACACCGTCAACTTCCGTTCCCGCGTACTTGCCTTCTTCGATCTTCACATATCTTCCACATGGTTTGGTACAGTTGGGACAAGGGTGGTAACCTTTCGTGTACTTTGGAGCCCAGTAGTAAGGATCCAAGTGCGACACTCCATCTTTTGAATTGTACGCTTCTTCAAAATAACTTTCGTTCCAATTTTTAGTCGGAAAAACTCCCCTTTCTTTATTCATCCATGTGTAAAATTCTCCAGAACCGTATGACATATCCAATCTTTTTGCTTCAGAGGAATTTATTAAATTGTTCCATTTTTTAATTTCTTCTGTCAAAGCATCTCTATCCGCGTATTCTACATTTTTTGTTCCCTTTACAGCGATGGCCTTCAGCATTTTGCTTCCCATTACAGCGCCGCCACCGCCTCTGGCGGATTGTCTCTCTTCAAAATCGATATCTGAAATTTTCAAAAGCTTTTCGCCGGCTGGACCAATGACACCCGTTCTGAAATCCTTTCCAAGCTCTTCTCTTATGATCTTTTGGGCTTCTATTACATCTTTTCCCCAAAGATGTGAGGCGTCTTTTATTTCAACTTTGTCATCTTCTATCATCAAATAAACTGGCTTTTCGCTTTTTCCAACGATAACCATGGCATCGTATCCAGCCTTTTTCATGGCTACTCCTAAGTACGCCCCGCTTACACTTCTGCCGAAAGCGTTTGTTTCAGGGGACTTAAAAGTTACGGTCGTTTTAGACGCCGTTGGTAGACCGCTTCCAACCAACAATCCAGGCGCTATTATCAGAGGATTGTCTGGAGAAAGTGGATCAACACCTGTTGGTGCCACGTCGAATAACAAACGTGTGGCTATTCCGAGTCCTCCAAGGTATTTTTCGTAAACTTCCGGTGGTATTTCCCTAATTTCACTTTTACCCTTTGAAAGATCCACCCACAGCATCTTTCGTGTAATTCCCTTCACAGCACTCCACCTCACTTTTTGAAATTAGACGACATTTCTTTCTTTGCTTATTTTCTTGCCTTTGAATCTTTCCATTTTAAGGTTACTGATGTCCATCGTTTTTGATTTTCCGTACACCACCATTTCCGCTACAGCTTCTCCCACCGCTGGAGCGAGCATAAAACCATGACCACTAAATCCAACGGCGAAGATGAACCTTGAAATGCTCGTCGCTTCATCTATTATCGGTTGCGCGTCGGGAGAAACGTTGTAAGCTCCTGACCATTGTCTTACTATGTGAAGATGATTCATAAATGGAAAGTCGTGAACCATCTTTGGAGCCATCTCCTCCAAAAATTCTACCGTATGGCCAAGATCATTTCCCTTGGCGGGCTCTTTATCACTCTGTCCCATTATAAACGATCCATGCATGGTTTGCCTAACGTAGTAATTTTTCTTAAAACTTATCACCATTGGATCTAACACATGATTTATAGCTTCTGTTACAAGTATTTGATGTCTTTCGCTGTAAGTGGGAATATCGACACCGGCCATTTTGCCAACTTCATGTGAAAATCCGCCCGCGGCGTTTACAACTACGTTTGTTTTAACGTATCCTTTGTCTGTTTCTACTCCTACTATCTTACCATTTTGAACATCTATGCCTTTCACTTCAGTATGAGTGTTCAAATCCACTCCCATTTCCTTTATTTTCAACGCGTACGCTATGTTAGCAATTTGTGGATTCGCGTGCCCATCACTTGGACACCACGTACCGCCAACAACTCCTTCCAAATCCATGAAAGGAAATTTTTCATGAATTTGTTTTGGCGTGACTAACTCAACATCTAAGCCTTCATTTTTCTGCATTTTCACGTTGTTTTCGAAATCGGACATCTCCTTTTCATCGTAAGCAAGCAAGAGATATCCTCCCTGGTAATACTCTATATCCATGCCAACATCTTCTCTGAATCTTTTGAAGAGTTCCACGCTTCTCATTGCAAGGCGGACGTTCATTGGAGAAGTCCATTGTTGCCTTATTCCTCCTCCACATCTTCCGGTGGAACCGGAAGAGATGTACGATTTTTCGAAGACAACCACATCTTTTACGCCAAGTTTTGCTAGGTTAAAAGCTATTGAAGTCCCAATTATTCCACCGCCTATTATCACGACTGATGCGTTCGACTTCATCTCTCATCGCCACCTTTTTTGAAAACGGAAAATTCAACTGGTTTTACCGGAGGCCTTGATGTTCCATGCGAAAGTTTCGAGATGGGAACACCGGTTTTTCTGGAAAGAATTCCCAAAACTACCAATTTGCAATTTTTCCCTCCACAAGGGCCCATCGTAACTCTTGTCAGTCTCTTTAGCTCCTCAAAGTCGGTAACGCCACTGTCTATAACTTTTTCAATTTGTTCCAAAGAGACCTCTTCACATCTGCAAACGATAGGACTTTCCTTTTTAGGAAAGGCAAAATGTCTCACGGTATCTTTGAATTCTATTGGAAATTTAGCGTAAACGATGTTCGTCTTGTTGGGATACTTAACCACCCTTTCAACTGTAACATCGCAAACGTAATTTCCTTCTTTGCTGAGCCCCCACATCTTTTGACCTTTCTGTGGAAGTGGTAAGAGTTCGTAAGGAATCCCCAACGTTACAGTGGATTCTTCTTCATTTTCTTTCATCATGAATATTGCCAATCCAGGACACGCGTTAACACACGTACCACATCCTGTACACTTTGTAGCATCCAAAACAGGCGTGCTGTTAAGGTTTTCACCTATGTGAATGGCTCCAAATGGACATGACGCTTCACATGAGTTACACGGTATTTCTTCATCGCATTCCAAGACGGCTCTTAATTTTCCTATGATATCTTCTTTTTTTTCGTTGATGATGGGTTTGGTGGGAATGGAAATTTTTATCCCCATTTTTTCCAGCCCCGATCTGATCTTAACAGATTTTGGACCACTTCTAAAAAGTGCAAGCGTTCTTAGTTCTTCATTTATCTCTTCTTCCACGTCGCAGTTTCTTATTTCATGAGCCATTTCTAAAGCCGCTATTTTCCCTTCTATCATCGCGGTTGTAGCCTCTTCTATTGAAGAAAGGTCTCCCGCTATAAAAACATCTGGATTTGTCGTCTTCATCCTTTCATCGCGTATGGGAACATAGCCGCCAAGTTCTGGTATGAATTCAACCTTGCAGCCGGCTTGTTCTGCCAATTCGGTAAGTGGAGTAAGTCCAACGGAGATGGCTATCGTATCCACAACCATTTCTCTTTCCGTCCCAGGTATCGTTTGAAATTTATCATCTATTTTTGCTATAATCGCTCCTTGTACGCTTTCATCGCCAATGGCCTTCACTATTGTATGATTGAGTAAAATTGGAACGCCCAATCTTTTCACCTTGTTGGCGTGAACTTCGTATCCGCCAATTTTTCCAAGAGCCTCGACGATAGCTCTCACTTCCACGCCTGCCTGAATGAGTTGATAAGCCAGTATCAAGCCGATGTTTCCAGAACCTATTATAAGAAAGCGTTTGCCTGGCATAATACCGTACTCGTTCATGAGCGTTTGCACAGCGCCAGCACCGTAAACGCCGGGAAGATCTGAGTTGATAAACGGAAGCTGTTTTTCCATGGCACCCGTTGCGATAAGAATCTTTTCAGCTTGAATTTTGTGTTCTTGTCCATTCTTTGTGTAAACAACGGTGTTGTCTGGATAAATCCCTATAACCGTTGCGTTGTTTTCAACTTTGATGTTTTCATTCATTGAGATTTCTTCATCTAGTTTTTGGGCTATTTCAAACCCTCTTGTAGAAGCGTAGTGGGCATGATCACCGAAGAACTTGTGAGTTTGCTTTACAAGTTGCCCTCCGATATTCTCGTTTTCGTCCAGAATGATCGTTTTCACGCCATGGTTACCTAATGTTATTGCTCCCATCATGCCGGCCGGCCCGCCGCCAATTATCACAGCTTGATAGGTATTCATAGCACATCACCTTTTCCCTTTTGCCTCCTGACTCTCATTCCTTCTTTAACCTTTGTCATGCAAGATCTGACATTTGGAATACCGTCTATTTCCATCAGACATGACGAGCATTTTCCTATCGCACAGAAGAGGCCCGCCGGCCTGCCCAAATTAGGTGTGTGTCTTAACACCCTTATTCCTACCGCGTGAAGAGCCGCCGCAACTGTTTCACCTTCAAAAGCTTCTATTTCTCTGTCTTCAAAATAAAACTTAATTTTCTTCTTTCTCTTGAATTGAAGTATTGGATGTTGCTCTATCCTTCCTTCCAAGATGCTTCCTCCTCCTCTTTAACAAATTGTAAAATGCTATCGATATTATAAAGCATTTGTTAGGTATTTTTTTACTCGCGCCATGTGTAAAAATTTGGAAAATGTTGGTGAAAATATCGAAGACACGGTCGTGTCACATAGGATGTCAGAATATATTTATTAGTTTTTATTTTTAACTGTTCATTTTTTGAACTTTTATTTTCGTTGTCAGTCTAACAAATCGGAGGAGGATAAGATGGAAAAGAACGAGAGCAAAAAGATATTGGAAATGGTTTTTGACCTTATCATCAATTTTACGAAAATACTTCCAAGCTGCGAGGAAACTGAAAATTTGAAGACGATGGAGTTTTACATACTTATGTATATTGGCATGAAATCCAGTAAGAAGATGAGCGAGCTTGCCCGGGCATTTTCAATAGCGAAGTCCAACGTTACAGTTTTGGTAGACGGTATGGAGAAAAAGGGATACCTTAAAAGGGTGAGAAATAGCGATGATAGAAGGGTAATAAATGTAGAACTTACCGATAAAGGAAGAAGGCTATTCGACTTGACGGTGAAAAATTTTGAGAAGGTGATAAATGACGTCATGGAAAGAATACCACCAAAAGACTTAGATGTGATATCAGATGGATTTTTCAGGATGATAAAGATCTTCAATTCCTCAAAAAGCGCAAAAAGTGCACCATGACGTATGTGAAGGTGAAGAGATGATACTTGTTACCGGTGCAACTGGGCACGTGGGGAACGTTATTGTTAGGAAACTCCTTCAGAGGGGCGAAAAAGTGAGAGTTCTTGTGTTGAAAGATGATGATTTAACCCCTTTGAAGAGATTAAATGTTGAAAAGGTAGAAGGAGACGTCAGAAATTTTGAAGATGTGAAAAAAGCTGTCGAAGGCGTGGATTTCGTATATCATTTAGCAGCATTGATAAGTATAGGTGCAGAAAAGAAAGGTTTAATTCAAAGTGTGAATGTAAAGGGTGTTGAAAACATTCTAAATGCTGCGAAAATCTTTAAAGTTAAAAGGGTGCTCTACATGAGTTCCGTTCATGCTTTTGCGGAGCTGCCGCGTGGAAGTTTTATAGATGAGAATACTCCATTTGATCCCAAACTGACGACAGGAGTGTATGGAAAGACAAAAGCTTTTGCTGCCCTGAAAGTGCTGAACGCGACAAAAAGTGGACTTGATGTTGTCACCGTATGTCCGACAGGAATAGTGGGACCTTACGATTTCAAAAAATCAGAGATGGGTACGATGATATTGAAATTTTTACATGATGAACTACCAATAGGAATAAAAGGCTCTTTTGATTTTGTAGATGTTCGTGATGTGGCAGATGGAGCGATAAAGGCATGTGAAAAAGGCAAAAAAGGGGAAGCTTACATACTGAGCGGCGAAAAAGTGGAAATGGATAAAATGATGGAAGAATTGAGAAAAATCACCGGCAAAAGAGGACCGTTTGTCATATTGGGAAAAGGAAATGCGATGCTTTTGTCGTATTTTTCATTGGCAACATCCGTGTTAGGGAAGAAAAAAGCAATTTTCACTCCTTACTCTGTCCATACGTTGAGCATGGATTATACTTTTTCTCACGAAAAAGCAACGAAGGAATTAGGGTACGTCCCAAGGCCTTTTGTTGAGACGCTTCAAGATACGGTAAAGTGGTTTGTGAATTTTGAAAATAGGGCTCAAAAATTGGCAATTTTATGAATTTGTTTCTGAAACCATTTTTATGTAAGAAATCCGACCATATTTATGGGGAGTGCGTCGGCAAAGCAGACGAAAATTTTATTTGTGCGAAGTGATTAAAATGATGAGAAAAACGGAAATCTTAAGGATATATGAAAAAGGATCCAAAAAGATGAAAGACGTTGTTATCGAAGAAAAGAGGATCGAAATACTTTTCAACGAAAATACCCTTGGTACGATTTCGTGTACCCCAAAAGATCTTAAATATCTTGTTGTTGGATACCTTTACTGTAAGGGACTCATAAGTGATGCGAATGTGGATGTGAATATATTTACATCAAAGGTTAAAGTGAAGCAAAACAATTCTAAAAAAATTTGGTTAAACACAAAACGAAAATGCAACGCGAACTGTGTGGATATAAAAACGATATCCACAAGTATGGCAGATTTACTCAGCTCTTCAGAATTTTTCTTGGAAACTGGGGGATGCCACATAGCAGGCATTTTTGATTTAAAAGAAAGAAAATACGTTTACATCTGTGAAGACGTTTCACGTCAAAGCGCTATTGAGAAGTGCATTGGCTTTTTGGTTTTTCATCCAAACAAAATAGAAATACCCGCCCTTTTTTTAACGGGACGGGTGAATTTTGAAATCGTTCAAAAATGTGCCAAAATAGGCATTCAATTCATCGTAACCAAAGCGGCCGTCACGGCTGAAGCGATTGATGAATCAAAAAAACGTGGTATAACTCTTATTGGCTTTGCCCGTCAAAATAGGGCAAACATTTACTCTTGTTTTGAAAGAATTAAGACTTCTAAATCTTAAAAACTCATGTTGTGCGTGAATATTACGAAGAACAATTTTTTCGAAGTTCTGTCAAAACGTCTTGGCTCTTTTAGTTGGGGTTTTCAAGCTTGCGATTTAATTTTTTGAAACGTTTTGTAACATTAACGCACAATGTGAGTTAGAAGTTTCCTTTTTTTGCAATTGATCCCAGCATTATAAGTTCAAACCCATCGAAAAGCAAACTTATGCCAACGATCAACCCAACCCAAAATATGGAACTGAAAGGCCATCCCATTATCATCCAAATTCCCAAGAATATGGACAGCGTACCGTTTAAAATGGCAAGCAATGCGCTCAATTTCGAACCAGCTATATCGAATGCAAAAGTGAAGTTTGAAAAAGCATCGATCAACAGGTAAGCTGAAAACATAATACCCAGTGCTGCAACACCAATTCCGGGGAAAATGAGCATAAGCAAACCAGTTATAAAAAGCACAACAGATTTGAGCCAGGCACCGTGAGATTTTTTGTAACTTTTAAAAGTGGCGTACGCTGTGAAAATGGAACTTGTAACGAGAACGCTACCAAAGAAAACCGCCGCGCTCAGACTCATTATTGGAGGGATTAAAATCCCAAGAGTTCCAACTATTACCATCAATATTCCAGCAACTATTGAATGTTTTGAGAATTTCTGTAAGACTTCTTTTTCGAAAATCATGGCAGTTCCTCCTATTTCATCTTAACTTTTTTCATCTTTAAACCATCTTTCAAAGTAGATCATAGCATACATATGCTATAATTTCCCAGTCTACGAGGAACTCTGGTGAAAATCCAGGGCGGGCCCGCCACCGTGACCGGCTACGAAACTCATAACAAAGCCACTGACAAATGTTCGGGAAGGCATGAGAAGTAGGATGAAACCGGAAGCCGGGAAACTCATGACACCACGCCTTCGTGGAGAGAGGCTGGTGAAAACTATTCTGCACTTTTTGCCTCTTTTCCATGATTGCCAAAAAAATTTAAATGAGGTGATCTTCAAATGGAAAAAGGATACGTTCAAGTTTACACGGGAAATGGAAAAGGGAAAACCACCGCCGCCATCGGTCTTAGCGTGAGAGCCGTAGGGGCTGGATTGAAAGTCTCTTTTATTCAGTTTATGAAGGGTCAGTACACGAGCGAATTGGAAAGTTTTAAAAAACTTGGAATAGAATTCTATCAAGGCGGACGGCCAGAATTCGTAATAGGCGGTCCGAAAAAAGAAGATATAGAAGCGGCAGCAAAAACTCTTGAATTAGCGAAAGAAAAAGTCACCAGCGGAAAATACGACGTTGTGGTGTTGGACGAAGTCAATGTGGCTATTTATCTAGGGCTTATAAAAGAAGAAGATATTCTAAAGCTTATAAAAGAAAAGTCTTCTTCAACCGAGATAATTTTAACCGGTAGATATGCCACTGATAATGTGATGAAAATGGCTGATTTGGTAACTGAAATGAAAGAGATCAAGCATTATTTCAATGCGGGAGTCCAAGAAAGAGTTGGAATAGAAAAATAGGACCATTTGATTTCGAATGCTGGGGGAAAAAGTGGAAAAAAAAAAGCATTTTAAAGGTAAAAAATCTTAAAAAGCATTATCGTGATGTGAAAGCGGTCGATGGCATATCATTTGATGTCTTCAAGGGAGAAGTTTTTACGTTGTTAGGACCAAACGGGGCCGGTAAAACGACAACTTTAGAAATATTGGAAGGATTGAAAAAACACGATGAAGGAGATGTGTTTCTTTTCGGAACACACATAAAAAATGGAATTCCGCTTAGTTTGAAAGAAAGAATTGGTGTCGTGCTTCAAGAAAATAACTTCATTGAGCATCTCAGCGTTGTTGAAACTTTAAAGACCTTTAGAGGATTCTACTCCAGTGGGCTAAGAATAGAGGAAATCCTTAAAATAGTGAGCCTTGAAGATAAGAAAAATACAAGAGTTGAGAAATTATCCGGTGGACAACGGCAACGCCTTGCCATAGGCGTTGCGTTGGCTGGAAATCCCGATCTCATTTTCATGGATGAGCCAACAACGGGACTGGACCCTCAGGCGAGGAGAAACGTATGGGACATGATAGTGAATTTAAAAGAAAAAGGTAAAACGATCTTTCTCACGACTCATTATATGGAAGAAGCCGAATTTTTATCCGACTACGTTTACATAATGGATCACGGTAAGATAATAGCCAGCGGAAGTGTACAAGAGTTGATAAACGCTTTTGGTGAAGAAAGAATAATAGAAGCTCATTTGGATGTCAATGAAAGCTTGAAGGAAGAGCTAAAGGAAATACTTCATGAAGTTGAATTTGGAAAGTCTAAAGTGTTTTTGAAGGCTTGTGATCTTCCAAAAACCATGAAAATTTTTCTTGATTGGATTGAGAAAAGGAAAGTAAAAGTTAGAGATCTTATCGTGAGGCAATCAAATCTCGAAGACGTCTTCCTGAAATTAACTGGAAGGAGTTTAAGAGATTGAAAAGAACTTTCAGCGTTTTTAAAGCATTAACAACAGCAAGCGTTAAAAATCCTTCCGCCCTTTTCTGGATGATCATTTTTCCAATTTTGCTTCTTTTGATATTGGCTAGCGTCTTTTCCAATGTTCAAAAATCCGTAAATGTAAGGATTGCCGTTGTAAACGAGAATACCACTTTTAGAAGAACAAATCTTGATTTTGCCAGTTACATTACCACCACGTTAGAAAAAATAGCTCATAAAAGTGAAAGGAGTCCCATTTCTTATCTGGAAAGTGCCACTACAACAAAGGCACTTGGAATTTTTTTGAAAGATTTAAAGGATGAAAAAATAGATGCGGTAATGGTCATTCCAAAAGACTTCGATTCTTTGGTGTACGCAAAAATGGCAAAATTACCTCTAAAAGCTGATCCAATTGTTACGATATACAAACGTAGAAATAGTCAAAGTTCAAATATCGCTTTTTCAATTTTAGATTCGGTTCTTTCTTCATTTAACAAAAGATTTTGGAAAATGAAGAAAGAACACGCTATATCTTTAAAGATAGAATATCTGACACGAAATGGGGAAAAATTCTCATACGTTGACTTTTTGACCACTGGAATAATCGTCATGGCTCTTATGACGGTTTCACTTTTTGGCGTAACTGACGATTTATTGGTTCAGCGAGAGAAAAAAGTTTTGAGAAGGCTCTTTGTTTCCCCTATAACAAAAATTGATTATGTGCTTGGGATGTCGCTTTCCAATATTCTTCTTGAACTCATCCAAATTACCTTAATCTTGATAACAGGGATCGCACTTGGAGCTCATCTTAAAATAGACGCAATTTCCATTGCATTTATGCTTTTTGTCATTGCTTCAACGATGCCATTTGGTTTTTTTGTGGCGAGCATTTCTAAAAGTGCAAACTCCGGAAATGCCATTGCCAACATATTAAACTTCCTCTTTATGTTTTTAGGAGGACTTTTCTTTCCTGTAAATAACGTGCCATTTATCGTAAAGATCATGGCCTATTCACTGCCAACCACTTATTTGGCAAATGGACTAAGATCGCTTATGGGAGTAAGTTATTCAACCACGCCCCTTTATTTGAATATTTTTGTTCCTTTGGGATGGGCTGCATTTACGCTTTTTTACAGCGTTAAAAAGTTCAAGTGGGAGGTTTAAAGATGAGATTTTGGTCATCATTTGTGGCTTTAACACTTAGCGCGATCAGAGATAGAATGAACATCTTTTTTAACATCTTTTTCCCACTTGTGATTTTGATAATCTTTGGCTTTGTATTTTCAGGACTTTACACTTCTTCCAATGTGAAGATCGGGATAATGGGAATAAAGAAGCTTCCTGAGATTGAGAATGTAAGCTTTGTAAGATTTAGAAATTTGAAGAATTTGAAAACAGCTGTTATAAAAAGCAAGATGGATATGGGGATAACCCTTTCCGCTTCGAACTCTATGATTTTATACTTAAATCCTTCAAATGCTCAATCAAATGAGTATTACGTTTCTTTGGGAAAGAGACTAACGGAATTCTTGAACGAAAAAAATGGAGTAACTCCTGTGATAAAGGTTGTCAGCAAAGATGTGAGTTTTTCAAGCCAAAAACTTTCATATCTTGATACCCTTATTCCAGGAATACTTGCCCTAAGCATTTTTTCAGCTGGCATTTTTTCCATGACGGCATCATTGGCTCATTTAAGGGACAAAAAAGTGATCAAAAAGATGTGGACATTTCCACTGTTTAAATGGCAATTTTACGGTGCTTTTATTCTCGAAAAGGTGATAGAAACTTACCTTTCAATTGTTTTTCTTCTCTTCGTTGCAATACTTGTTTTTGGGACGCACTACGATATAAATGTGGCAAGATTTTCCATTTTGGTCATCTCTTCAACTTTTGGAATGATGGGTATAGGCATGATAATCCTATTCTTTTCACCCAACGCGAAAATTGCGAGTGAAATATCAAGCGTTGTGTACACCATTGCCATGTTTTTCTCGGGTGTTTACTTTCCTGTGGAAACCATGCCAAAATCCATGCAAAAAATAGCATATTCTCTTCCTCTTATCTACATGGTTAATTCAATGAAATACACTTTTGGACTTAGGCCCATGCCAATTGGAAGTTTTTACGATATGGTATTTCTCATGTTTGCGGGATTCATCCTTGTTTTAATTGGATTTGGAAAACTCTTTAAAGCAGAATGATTCTTGAAATTTTAACTCACGCTATGTTGTCATATTATAAAGCGTCTTAAAAGGACGCTAATCTTTATCCTTGAAGTGCTTGTTAGGACATATAAGTATAGAGTGTCCTGTTCTTGATTGAGAAACCATAAAATGAATTTTTCTTCGGTGTTATAATCGCTTCGGAGAGTGAAAAATACATGAAAAAGTTGGAGCTTGCAAAAATTTTCAAAGAAATGGCAGATATGGAGGATTTCCTTGGAGAGCCTTTTAAAGCTCGCACTTATCGTTTTGCAGCTGAAATGATAGAAAAAATCGGATTGAATGTTGAAAATCTTAGTGGGATAAAAGGAATTGGAAAAGCCGTGGTGGAGAAAACAGAGGAGTTCATGGAAAATGGGAAGATAAGGAAACACACGCAGCTTTTAGAACTCATTCCGGCAAAATACAAAAACAAGATCTTCAACCAAGACGCAAAGGCATTAGGGAGAATATGGCAAGAAGAAGTGAAAAGGAGATTTTTCAACGAAGATGGCTCTCTCAAAACGATGCCCTCAAAATATTCCTTCAAATTTTACGTTTTAAAAGAAATTTCACGAGAATTCAAGAAAGGGCAATTGTACAACGAAAGTGAAGTGAACGCCATTTTGGCGCCAATTTATGATGATTACATAGCCATAAGAAGGTATCTTGTGGATTATGGTTTTATAAAAAGAACAAAGGATGGTTCGAGCTATAAAAGGGGTATGTGAATGTTAGCGGAAATACACGTAAAGAATTTCGTGCTTTTTAACGAGATAAGCCTCGAATTCTCTAAAGGATTAAACGTTGTAACGGGAGAAACAGGTGCGGGAAAATCTCTTTTCCTTTCTGCTTTGCGCGCTTTGTATGGTGAAAGGCCTTCCACACTTATGGAAAAAAGTGAAGTTGAAGGTCTTTTCGAAACAGATAATGGGGAAAAAATAGTTTCTGTCAAATTCTCTCCATCTCGTACGAGCGCGAAAATAAATGGTTCACTGGTTACCATTGCCCAGTTAAGGCACTTTATCGAATCCCAACTTGTCATACACTCTCAGGGTGCAGCTGGTATTTTGCGCGATCCAAAGACTCACATGAGTTTTGTGGATTTGTTTGAACCGAAAATAAATGGAATTCTGAGTTCTTACAGAAAACTTTTTCAAGAGTACGTTCAAATAGAAAAAACGCTTCAAAGGGAAGAACTTTCAAAAATAGAAGAAGAAATAAAAGAAATTGAAAAAGACGTTGAAAGAATAGAACGAGCCTTAATAAGTGATGAGGAGTACGAGGAGATGCTTTCTGAATACAAACGCCTATCCAATGCGCAACAGATAATCCAAAACGTTCAGGAAATGCTTTATTTCATAAGTGGGGAAGGTGGGCTTGAAGATTCGATAACGAATCTGGTAAGAAAGGCGAAAAGTCTCCGTACACTTGATGAAAAAGCAGAGGTTTTCCTTGAAAATGCTCAAACAATAGAAGATGAGATAATGGAATTGGAAAAAGAAATAGAAAACTATGGAATGGAACAGGATGTAAATGAAGAAAGAGTTGTAGAGCTTGAAAGAAAAATAGAGGATATTGAAAGAATTAGAAGAAGGTATGGACCGACTTTTGAGGATGTTCGAAAAAGATTCGAAGAGCTTCAATCGCACATGATACAGTTAAGTGAGAAAGCCCGTGTTTTAAAAAAAGCGAAAAAAAGGTTAAAAGAACTCAAAGACGAAATGACGCCACTTGCCACAAACATAAGAGAGTTGCGGAAAGAGGCGGCGAAAAAGTTGCTGGATAACACGGAGAAGAATCTTCACGATCTGGGGATGAAAGATGCAAAAGTTGAGTTTCTTCATACAAAAACGGATTTTGGAGAAAATGGCATTGATTCTATTGAATTTATTGGAACCATGAACCCGGGGTTGGGTTCTGTTTCTCTTTCAAAAATAGCCTCTGGTGGGGAAATGGCAAGATTTTACTTGGCATTGGAAGCGGCGCTTGGAAGAAAGCTCCCGGTTGAGACGGTTGTCTTTGATGAAGTTGCATCAGGCGTGGGAGTGAGAACGGCTGACGTGGTGGCTGAAAAACTCAAAGAGATTTCAAAAGATACTCAACTCATAGTTATCACTCATATGCCGCAAATAGCGGCCATTGCTGACAAACATTTTAAAGTGGAAAAACATGTAAAAGACGGAAAAACTTATTCGGTTATAAGGGAACTCGACGGCAAGATGAGAAAAGAAGAGATAAAGGAGATGTTCGGCAAAATCCCGAAAGGAGTCAAAAAATGAACAAAGCGGGAATATTTTTACGTGTGTTGATAGCCGCCCTTGCAATTGGACTTGGGATATTTCTTGTCATGTACGCCAATGGCTATTTTGCGGTCTCTAAATCCGTTTTGAACGTCGATAAAGCCTTAATAGAAGTTGTTCTAGATCCTCAAGGCGTTGCCCATATTCAAGAACATGAATTTTACACTTTTAAAAAGGCGTATCATGGTTTAGCTCCTCATATGATGCTTCCGAAAGGAGTCACACTTGAAAATTTCAAGGTGTCTGTTAAAGGTGCGAAAATATTGAAAAAAACGGGAAGCGTAACGCCACGAGGATTTGATCTGAGAATATATCTAAACAGAGGTTACAACGTTCCAAAAGCCGGCGGAGATAAAGTTGAGATGAATCTTTCCTACGATATTTACAACGCTTTTCAAAATGGAGAAGGCTTCTCACAATTTTTCCACAAATTCTGGGGGGATAACACACCTTCATGGGTTCACAATCTAACGGTTGTTTACAAGTTTCCACCGAATTTCAAGGTTAAAAACATCTTCGTTCATCCAATAGACGTTCCTCACGTTGTCAGCCATAGCAAAAATGAATATGTTATAATGTACGTGAACTTCCCACCTAACGCTTACGCGGAAGTTAGGTTCATCTTTCCTAAAATGAAAACTTTGTACGCTTCGACTATAAATAAGAATTATTCGGACATTTTGAAGATTGAAAAATCTTACGTGTCAAATGCGAGGATGACGTGGATTGTCTGGATAGTTTTGCTGGTCCTGGCAGGGATAATTCCTCTTGCTTCATTTTACTTTTTTGGAAGAGAACCGCGGATTAAGTTAGACTCTGAATATGAAAGAGACTTGCCCTATGATGATCCGCCAGCTGTGGTGAATTCCATCGTGAAAAGAATAGTTTCCGATCCAGATGGTGACGCCTTTGCCGCCACTATTCTGAGTCTTGTTGAAAAGGGATATTTGAAATTTGTTGGTAAGAGCGCTTTTAAGATAAGTGAAGGGAAAAAACCGCTGGATGAAAGTGAAAACCTTCTTTTAAAACTCGTCATAAAACCTTACTCAGCTGAAGGTATTTTCGATCCTGAAAGCTTGAGAGATTCGATGAAGGGAAACATAGTTTTTTCAAAAGAATTCTTATCTGCATATACAAATTGGAAAAATCAAGTTTATTTGAAAGTAGAAGAGAGGGATTACATAGTTACTTCTGGAAATACCATCGCAAAGATTTTGGCGGTTTTTGCCCTAATTATAATACCACTGTCCTTTTTGGCCTATATTGCCTCCACAAAAGCGTATCCGATGATCGCTCAATATTCCGCGTGGTTTGCATTCGTCGATTGGACGGTAGCGTGGATAATGTTAGTGCTTCCAAAAGACATCTTTGGAAAATGGACGAAGAATGGGAGAGAATACTATCTACGATGGAAGAATTTTGAAAAATACCTAACGGACTATTCTCTTATAAAAGAAAAACCACCGGAATCGGTGGTGCTATGGGATAAATACCTCATATACGGCACAGCCCTTGGCGTTGCCAAAAAAGTTACGCGAGCCATAAAGGAAATAGATCCGAAAATCGTTGAATCCTCTCCCCTTTATCCAGCTTGGATAGATATGTACTGGTATTCATCTATTTACAGACTGCCAATGTATGCGACCACTAACGCCGTTCAATCAAACAACGGATCTTCTGGTGGTTTTGGCGGAGGCGTTGGTGGCGGATTCGGTGGCGGTGGAAGAGGTGGATTCTAACAGTTCATCTCTTATATCTTATGACATCACGCAAAAGCGATTTTCTGTCTTTGATATCTTTTTCGCCTTCCACACCTTTTGGAGGGAAGCCATCAACCACGCCTATGATGCCGCGCCCTTGTTCCGTCACGGCCACGATAGCCTGAAGAGGGTTAGCCGTGGCGGCGTAGATGGTGCATATCTCCTGGGTTAGCTTAACGGAGTTCAAAACGCTTATCGGGTAAATTTCCTTCATGAGCATGACGAAAACGTGACCTGCCCCTATTCTTTTCGCATTTTCTATTGCTTGTTTTTCAAGCGCTTCGTCATTGCCATCATGCCTTATAAGGCAAGGCCCTGAAGCTTCATTGAACGCTATGCCGAATTTTGCACTTGGTGAAGAAGTCGCCATCACTTCGTAAAGATCTTCTATCGTTTTTATGAAATGTGTCTGTCCGACTACGATATTTGAACCTTCCGGAATTTCAAGCTGAACCACTTCAAATTTGACGTCCATACCGTTATCACCCCTTGAACATAAATGTGCTGAAATTCAAAAACATTGCCACCGCTGTTCCAATGGCCAAAAAAGGTCCAAATGGCATCTTGGTTTTTTTGTTGGCCTTGTGAGATAGAAGTTGCGGAACTGCCCAAATAAGAGCGACTAAGGATGCTATTAAAATCGCGAAAACCGCCGAAAATGGCGTTAAGAAAAGCGCAAGCGCTCCAAAAAATTCAACATCGCCAAAGCCCATTCCTCCACGTGAGAGCAGATATATTAAAAGGAATAAGGCGAAAGCTCCAGCGGCCGTTTCAATAGAGAGTAAAAAATGAGAAGATTGCGCCGCCCATATTACGCCACCTATTGCCGTGATCACAACAGCGGAATCTGGTATAAGCATGTATTCAAAATCTATCGCGGAAGCCACAATGGCACCTGAGTACAGCAACCACAGAGAAATAATTTGTAATAAATCTTTCGAAAGGTAAACTGCTGTTACAAACGCACTTGCGGTTAAGCTTTCCACAATTAGATAGCGCAACGGGATGTGTGCGCCACAATAACGACATTTCCCTTTTAAAATTATATAACTTAAAATAGGGATATTATCTTTCCACGCCAACTGATGATGGCATACGGGGCAAAAAGAGTGCGCTGGATTTACCAACGAAATCTTTCTTGGAAGGCGATATATCAAGACGTTGTAAAAACTGCCCATTGCCAGTCCCACAGCGATGGCAACGGGCAAATATATTATCTTATCCCACACAGGGACATTTCTTCCTCATTCAAATTAGATTCGAAGAGCTCTTTTTTGCCATAGAGATACCAATCTTTTTGATGCTTGAACTCTTCAAGTATTTTTTTCGCTTCATCGTACTTTCCAAGCTTGACATAAGGAATTACCAACAACAGCTTGAAATGGCTGTCTATTGGGTATTTCTTGATATGATCTTCGACAACCCTAACGACTTCGTCATACTTTCCATTCTTGAAAAGAACTTTCGCCCATGGTTCTATATCACTGGGATAATATGGAGTTGATTTAAGAATTTCATCTTCGTATTCTTTTGCGCTGTCGTAGTCACCAAGTTTTTCGTAAAGTTCCATAATCTCATATCTTA
This sequence comes from Mesoaciditoga sp., assembly GCF_054006115.1. Lineage (NCBI taxonomy): Bacteria > Thermotogati > Thermotogota > Thermotogae > Mesoaciditogales > Mesoaciditogaceae > Mesoaciditoga > Mesoaciditoga sp. The sequence continues at coordinate 31,580 of NZ_JBPNHS010000023.1, forward strand.
CAAGCAGATTCTTCTTATCATCATCAGCAAATTTCTTCAACGCTTCCAATGCGCTTCCCAATTTTCCCATCTTCTGGTAAGCGTCAGCAATCATAAAATACGCGAATTTGTCGTGTGGAGTGTATTCCAATTCTTTTTTCCAGTACTCGATAGCCTTTTCATAGTCTTCAAGGCTGTAATAGGTTTGCCCTAATTCCGCGTATGCTTCTACCAAGGTTGGATCTAATTTAATCGCGTGAAGTAAAAATTCCACTCCCTCTTCTAATAATCCCTTTTCGGTTAAAAAAGAACCCTTCAATTCGTACGCTTTAGCGTAATCTGGCCAATTTTCTATTACCAAATTCAGTAACTTTATAGCTTCATCCAGACTTTCATTTTCGGCTTTGTCCTGTGCCAATTCATAAAAACCGTCCGGTACTCCATGCCAGAGTTCGGACGGCTTCAATCCAATTTCATCGAAGTAAACTTCCATCTCCTCAACGGAGATGGGCAAGAAAAGTGAGCCAGAAACACCACCAACCTCACTTTCCAATTCTTTTAGCTTGTGAATTCTTTCGAGCTGTTCAGGGTGTTCATGCATGTCCGCCGCGAAGACTTCCCATGTGCCATTGTAAAGCAGGTCTCTTATCATAAAGAAAAATGGATCTTGTTCATCTATTGGAACCTCTTTATTTTTTACCATCAAAAGTATGCGGTTGTTCATTAAGCGTATTCGCCTCCTTAATAATGTTGCGACACATTTAATTAGACGTTATGATTATAGCACAAAATTTTATCGACGAAAGAAAATGAGAGAATATTTTTGGTTTTATTTCTCAATTAAAATTCATATGTAAAACCTATATATCCCATATAGAAAGTTCCATCACCATCGTATGGTAAGGTCATAACAAAATCAGGTCCGATTCTAAAATTTCCGAATTTCATTGTTATGTAAGCATGAAAATATACTTTTGTGCCAGAACCATACCACCAATTCACATTCCAATATGACAATCCAATGGATATTCCCCTGTTGTTATCTCCATATCCAATTCCGATAGATGTTCCAAAATCTTTAATAGTTGATGTATCATAATGCCAAATATCGGCACCTCTAGAAAATTCCATGAAAATATTTTTATCTAGAAAAAATCTATATCCAACGCCGAAGTGTAAACTTATGTCAGAACCAAATGGTTTTGAAATAAATGATGGATAATATCCTCCAGTAATCCACAGCGCATTTCTCTTGAATTTCTTTATCATAGAAATGGAAATATAGGAAACTTTTGGAGAATAGATGTTTTTTTCAAAGTCTTCATAGCCGTTCTTTTTCGCTTCTATTTTGTGAGAACCTTTTTTAACTTTCATTGCAATGTGAGTTCCATTTCCAACGTAGTTACCATCCACGTAAACATTCGCTTTTAGTGGATTGTTTCCCTCCCAAAAGTACATCTTTCATTTTTTTCCCGTGTATTTTGAACTTTCCTTGGTTTCTTTTTTTCACTTCACCCAAAGGTC